>JAHEAD010000010.1 GCA_019721075.1 Candidatus Sysuiplasma jiujiangense | reverse complement strand
ACGGCTGACACTGCTCCTGCAAGAATGGAAGGTCGGTCATGTTTCAGAAGCTGATGTATCTGCGGCACTCATTGCCTAACCCTTTATGTCCGCCATAGGTCGTCGCCTGTGTCCTGCATGAGAAATGCGATATGTATGCCCGGTTTAAAACAGATGGCAGACTGTTTTCCTGTATCATCACCTTAAAGCGGTCTGGACGCGATCTCACGCTTCAGTTCTTCGATAGGCGCAACGGGAGACGGATCCCTGCCCTCCAGCACTGAAAGGTAGTAGCTTGCCATATCTCCGACAGCCATTGTGCCGAGATAACCCGCAATAAGATTTTTTCCGCTGCAGGTAAATGTCTTCATCTCTATTCTCCTCCTTAGCAAATCAGTAACGACTCCTATCCTCCTCCTCATCATCGGATTCATGTCCGCTTCTGTCAGGAGCACCATCCTGTAATTCGACACAGTGGGATCCTCGAAAAGAGGAATCCAGTCGTTGTGGTTCAGTTCTGGCAGAACCATAAGCCAGGCAAACTTCTTCGAATTCTCGTTGAACTGTGTCTTCATTCTTTCACCAATCGAGTAAACTCCCGGTGTCGTGACCACCAGGGGCGTGAATCCGGAGAGCCATTTGGCGAGTGTCTTTGCCTCGTTTTTTTCCGACGGGACTTCGGGAGACATGGCCGCAATCCGCTCCCTGACGCTCTGAATGGCATCCATCATCAGCGGCCTGAAATCATAAACGGAAAGCCTGTCGGCGATGGCAATAATGCAGGACAGCATAAAGCCTACAGCAGCCCGGGGCTGCTGTCCTCCCGGAATTTTGTAATGCATAATTCCGTTTTCGGCTGAAATGCGCTCGACCTCGCCACCCGAAGAAATGGAAACGGTTGGAATTTTGCGCCCGATTGCATCCTTCAGCGACGATACTGTTTCCTCCGTATTGCCGGAATAACTGATCGCGATGTGCAGTGCCTCTCTCCCGACGTTCCTTGGAAGCGAGTAGTTTCTGTTGGTAATCACATCAAAATCTGTGAGCTGCCCTGCAATGTCTCTGAAAATGTCCCCTCCTATTGCCGATCCGCCCATTCCGGAAATTACGAACGATCTTGGATTGGACAATGATGAAATTCCAGGCTTGCCGATTCCTATCTCCCAGCCTTTCTCCAGCTGAAAAGGAAGCGAAATGATTGATTTGATCATGCCGGATCTGTCAATTGACCTGAATGTCTCCTCCGAGTCAATGTCAGTACTGTTCATGCGGAGTGAAGTGAATTACGCATATTTTACCGCTGCTAGACGGCCGAAGAGACGCTATGTATGCATGCGGGAGACCAAAACCGGGTTCCCTGCAGCGATACCCTGTCCATGAAATAATGCCGCGGCTGTCAACCTTTCAGGCAACGGGCTCCCGGCGGAACCATCAAGTCTATTATATGAGTAATTGTAACCGTCAGTCTGATGGTGCCCGTTTTGGCTGAAAAGAAACATGTGAGGGTAATGGCATCCGGCGTCTTCGATTTGATACATCTCGGTCATGTCCACTACCTGGAAGAGGCAAGAAAACTCGGAGATGAACTTCTTGTCGTTGTCGCGACTGACAGCACGGTCAGGAAAATGAAGCATGAGCCGATAACACCCGGCAAGATGCGCGTCGAGCTTGTCAAGGCGCTCAAGCCGGTCGATTTTGCGGTGCTAGGCCATGAAGATGATATTTTTAAGACAGTAGAAGAGCAGAAACCGGACATCATTGCTCTGGGATTCGATCAGAAGTTTGATGAAAGGGAGCTTAAAATACAGCTGGAATCCAGAGGTCTTGGTCATATACGGATAGTCAGACTTTCGAAAATGAGTTACGACAGTTTCGATCTTGACGGAACGAGAAAGATCATCCAGCGGATAATAGACTGGTATTCACTCGAAAAGAAGCTCAGGGAAAGTGAAACGGGCAGCCGGAAAACCTGACATCGGCCGCTCTGCGCATGATCTGCCTGTTCAAGTCGATGAAAACCGATAGTAATAAGAGAGAAAAGAAATTACAACTCCAGCGTGATAATAGTCGGAGGCACCAGCAACAGACTGCTGACAGAGCATCTTGCTGCCGAAACTGACAGTGATATCGCATCCACCGAGCTGAGAAATTTTCCTGACGGCGAGAAATACGTCAGGGTCATTACGAACGTGAACAGAAAGGATGTCGTGATTGTTTCCGCGACATACCCCGATTCCGGTATAATCGAGACGCTACTGCTGCACGACGCCGTGATGCGCTCAAACCCAAATTCGGTCAGGCTGCTCATACCGTATTACGGGTACCAGAGGCAGGACAAACTGTTCAAGGACGGCGAATCGATAAGTGCTGAGGTTGTGGCCGGCGTACTTGACGGAAGGTTTGATGAAATAATGACCGTCGACCTTCACGCGGAAGGTGTTTCGCGTTATTTCAAGAAGACAAAGGTAAGGAATTTCGTCGCGTCCCCGTTGATTGCCGGATATTACAGGAAGATGGATATAGACACTGTAATCTCTCCGGACGGTGGAAGCAGGGCTGTCGAATATGCAAAGATCGCGGCAAAAAAACTGGATTGCGAATATGACTATTTCCTGAAGGAGAGGATCGACTCCAACAACGTCAGGCTATATCCGAAGAAGGTGGATGTGGCAGGAAAATCCGTTCTGATTGTCGACGATATCATTGCCACCGGAAGCTCAATGCTCGCTGCAATCAGAAGACTTGTCGAACTCGGCGCAGCAGGAATCTACGTAGGCTGCACTCACGGTCAGTTCACCAACAATGCCCTTCCGACCCTTATGAAGCATGCCAGGGATGTGATTTCTACCGACACCATAGAAACCGATGCTTCAAAGGTTTCTGTCGCACCGCTCATATCGGAACACCTTTTTGAGGTGAAATTATAGGCATTTCTGCTCTCGGCATGATTATGTATGCGTTCTAAATCTGTGAATAAGGCAACGGTTCCTACGGAAGACGTAATATGTTGAAGAAATCTGAGAATTTCGGCGAGTGGTACAACGAGGTTGTCGAGGAAAGCGGTCTTACAGACAAGCGATACCCTGTCAAGGGAATGAATGTCTGGCCCGCCTACGGCTGGAAAACGATGCTCGCCATCAACTCGGTCGTTCGAAGGGAATTCGATTCACGCGGGCATCAGGAGGTTTATTTTCCTCTTCTGATTCCTGAGGATCAGTTTGAGAAGGAAAAGGAGCACATCAAGGGTTTCGACGCTCAGGTTTTCTGGGTAACCAGGGCAGGCGACAACGACCTCGACATCAGGCTGCTGCTCAGACCGACAAGCGAAACTGCGATGTATCCCATTTTTTCGGTATGGATCCGCTCGCACGCCGATCTGCCGCTGCGGGTTTACCAGATAGTCAATACATTCAGGTATGAGACAAAACAGACGCGCGCGTTCATCAGGGTCAGGGAAATACAGTTTATCGAAGGGCATACCTGCCATGCGACGTTTGAGGAAGCGGAGGAACAGATAAGGGAAGATCTGGAAATAATGAAGTGTATAGCCGATGAGCTCTGTCTCCCTTTCAGGATAATAAGGAGAACGGAGTGGGACAAGTTTCCTGGCGCATTCTACACGTACGGAATAGATACCATGCTCCCTGACGGCAGGGCACTTCAGATTGCGTCCATTCATCAGTACAGGACAAACTTCTCCGTTCCATACGGCATATATTTTGAAGAGGCGGACGGAAGCAGGGAGCCCGTGCACCAGACAACCTATGGCATGAGTGAAAGAATGCTCGGTGCCGTCGTCGCAATACATGGTGATGACGCCGGGCTCGTTATGCCGCCCTCGATTGCGCCTGTCCAGATACTTGTAGTGCCTGTGCCGGTGAAGGGGGAGGCCGAATCTATCACTGCCGGGGCAAGGAAGGTATACTCAAAGATCAGGCGGCTCGGTTACAGGGTCGAGATCGATGACAGGGATATACGGCCTGGAAACAAGTATTATTACTGGGAAAGGAAGGGGGTACCGCTCAGGCTCGAGGTGGGCCGCAGGGAACTGGAGGAAAATTGCGTCACTGCCGTCAGAAGGGATACAGGAGAAAAATTCAAAATTTCGATCCCCGTCCTGGGCAGAAAACTTTCCTCCGTGTTAGCAGACATTTCTCTGTCCATACTGGAAAAGGCGAAGGATGAAGTTTCAAGGATGGAATTCGAAGTGGATTCCCCGGAAAATATCCGGGACGGCTACAACAGGATGCACTGGTGCGGAGAGGAAGGTTGCGGCAGGAAGATAGAAGAGAGAAGCGGTGCAAGTCTTCTGGGTACGCCAGTAGGGGAAGAAGCGGCCCACGGCAAGTGCGTCATATGCGGCAGAGATTCGGACACTGTAGCCATTGTTGCCAGGACGATGTAGCCGGAGCGGCATAGCACGGATAGATCAACTGCGCACAGGTTTCTTTCTGAAAAGCAGAAAACCCAGGAAACCAAGGCCGAAGAAGAAAAGGAAGATCGAGTAGACACCCTCATTCCCCTTCTGGAGTATGTTCCACTCCCCGTAGGTTACAGCGTAGCCATAGTAGAATGAAATGCCCACGATCATCATTACAACGGAGCCCGCGAGTTTTAATTTCCGGGCCAATTCCCCGTCATCCATATTTTTGACAAACCTGTCGGTGCTTTATAAATCTTATTGGCTCCGGCCGCGCCGGGAGTGTCCTGCGTCAGTTCCTGGTATCGCCTGGGCAATACCTGCAGTAGAAGAAACCTATTATAACAGGTAATCCAATCTTTAACAGGAAGACAAAGGAGAGGTTACATTGGGAAGAATGAGCAGATTTATGAGGAACGGACACTCGCTTATACTTGCATACGATCAGGGACTTGAACACGGTCCGACAGATTTCAACGAAAAGAATGTCGATCCTGCATATGTCATAGATATAGCAAACAGGGGGGGGTTCGATGCATTTGTATGCCAGAAGGGAATTGCGGAGAATTATCATGAGCTGATAGATGTGCCGCTCCTGCTGAAGGTAAACGGCAAAACGGCAGTCTATGGTGGGGACCCGGTTGCGAGACAGAACTGTTCGGTGGATTATGCAGGTAAACTCGGTGCTTCGGCCATCGGTTATACGATATACATAGGCAGCAGATTCGAAGGCGAAATGATGGCCGAGTTCGGGAGAATAGAGGAAGAGGCGCACAGCATCGGACTGGCGGCAGTCCTGTGGATATATCCGCGCGGGGAATACGTGAAAAATGACACGTCGCCTGAACTTGTGGCCTATTCCGCCAGGACAGCGCTTGAACTCGGGGCGGATGCGGCCAAGATCAAGTACACGGGCGACAGGAAGACCTTCTCATGGGCCGTGAAGTCCGCCGGGAAGATACCTGTTTATATGGCGGGCGGCAAGAAGACAAAGGATGAGGCCGACTTTCTCCAGCAGGCTGCCGACTGCGTTGCTGCCGGCGCCGCCGGCCTCGCGGTCGGGCGCAACGTATGGCAGAGCGATGATCCGCTGGGCCTTTCCGGAAAGCTGAACTCGCTGGTCATAGAGGGCAAGGCCGGGCACCAGCTGAAAACGGCGTGATGGCTTGAAGGTCGGTATTCTTAACGGCGGCGGAGACTGCGCCGGCCTGAATTCGGTGACCAGGGGCGTTCTGAGAGGCGCGGAAGAGTTCGGTATAGCTGTCGTGGGGATAAGGAACGGATGGGCAGGGCTCCTTGAGCCGGATGCCTCGGAAATAAGTTATGGCGATTTCGAGGATCTTGGCGGCACGGGAGGAACAGTCCTCGGGACCTCACGGACAAATCCGGCGAAGAGAAAGGATGGCATCGCAACCGTGCGGAGAAATATCGGGGTGCTGGGAATTGACGCACTGATAGCCGTGGGCGGTGACGACACGCTCGGAGTGGCTTCGGAACTTTCAAAGGCTGGAGAAAATGTTATCGGCGTCCCCAAAACGATAGACAACGATCTCGCCGGAACCGATTATTCGTTTGGTTTCTTCACTGCGGTAGATGAAGCAATGCGTATGATAGAGAGCCTGAAAACCACAGGCAGATCGCATAACAGGGTGATGGTTGTGGAGGTAATGGGGCGCGATGCGGGCTGGATTTCCTCCTACGCCGGCATCGCCGCTGGCGCCAATTTCATAATAATCCCCGAATTTCAGGCAGACATCGATGAAATCGCACGGACAGTCGTGCTGCGCCACAGGAAGGGGAAAGGCAGCACCATCGTTGTTGCAGAAGGAGTGAAATTCGCATCGAGAGGTGTTTCGGAGAAGGACGAATTCGGCCATGAGCTCATTGCAAAGGCACAGGGGGAAAGCAACGCTTCATATCTTGCAAGGCTGATTGAGGAGAAGACAGGTCTCGAGACCAGGGCCACCGTGCTGGGCCACACCATCAGGGGCACTCCGCCTGATGCCTACGACAGGGTGATGACTTCTCTCCTTGGTCTCAGGGCAATTGACGCCGCTAGAGGCGGAAGGTTTGGAATAATGGTCGCAGTAAGGGGAACAGAGATCGTTGAAGTTCCGCTTTCCGAAGGAGTTAGAAAAAAATACGTCGATGCTGCCAGATGGGATTCATTCAGAAGATTTTTTGTGTGACGGCGGCAGTCCGCCCTGCATCCTGCCATCAGCGCCTCACGTGCATCCTTCCGGAGGCTATGCTTCTGGCAACCGATATCGCCATGGATGTCTCAAGAACATCATGCACCCTCAGCATTCCTGCCCCCTTTATCATGGAGCAGACAGCAGAGGCGATGCTCCCCTCAAGTCTTCTTTTGCCGCTCTCCTGAGTGATGTGCCCTATGAATGATTTCCTCGAGGTTCCCACAAGGACAGGATGGCCTAGGGAGCGGAATTCGTCCAGCCTGTTCAATATCGTGAGATTGTGCTGGTAAGTCTTGCCGAAGCCGATGCCCGGGTCTATTATTGCCTTCGATGTGTCCACGCCATCGTCCTCCGCAGTCTGAAGGCTGCCTGCTATGAACTTGATTACCTCATATACCACGTCTTCGTAGACCGGTCCGGCCTGCATGGTCTGCGGATTTCCCTTCATGTGCATCAGAACGAACGGGCAGTCCTCCCTGCCGAGAAGGCGTCTCATCTGCGGCGAACGCAGGCCGGTTACATCGTTCACAATTGAAGCGCCCGCCCGCAAAGCGGCCTTTGCAACCTCTGGATGATATGTGTCAACAGAAATCGGTATGTCAATCTTCGAGTGCACCTCCCTGATGACTGGAATGATCCTGTTCAGTTCCTCACTGGGTGTGACAGGCGCGGCGCCGGGTCTTGTGGATTCTCCGCCTATGTCTACAATATCGGCCCCTTCCTCTTCCATCTGTGCCGCCCTGGACACCGCAGTCTCCTTGTTGAAATATTTCCCTCCGTCGGAGAATGAATCGGGGGTTACATTGAGCACACCCATGATTCTCGTGCCTGTAAAGTCAATCGTGAAGCTCTTGCATTTTATGGTCCTTATGCCTCCGGACATGTAGTTTTCGACAGCACTGCTGATCTTTGATATTATATCGGACTCCTCCTCCACATCTCTCGAATCAGCGATTCTCATTATGGCAGACCTTGTCGTCCTTAGCAGGGCCACATCCTCCCCTGCGACGAGAGAGCGTATTGTCATATGCTCCCTGAACGCCAGCATCTCTGCAAGGCCGTCTGAATCGGCGCGCTTCAGATCGTCACCTCCTATTGTGATCAAAAGAGAGCAGTCGTCAGCCAGGGCCGGATCCGTGTAATGGCTTTCCGCCTGGTATCCAAACGGTATCGTTCTTACCGAGATCATCGTCTGAATTGATCAGATGCAGGATTTTTAACTTTATGTCAGTGCGCTGCCAGCAGTGCCGCAGCGATGAGGACCGTTCCTGCAAACTGGAGAAGGAGAAGATGTGCTGTCTGCCTGGAAAAACACGTCGCATCCGAACAGTTCCTCCTCACTACGAGAAGAATATATGCTGTGAGCAGCAGTGAAAACACAAGCGGAACGAGCATCGAGTAGCCGGCAATAATTACGAGCGAAGCGACGGAAGCAAGTGCAAGCATGCTGAAGAGTGTTATGAATGCCATGGCATGTTTTAACCTGAAAGCATGCGCAGCCGCATACCTTGCACCTCTCCTCATTCCGGCATCAGGAAGATGATGTGCGTATCTTATAGAAGTTACCCAGAAAGCGGTAGGCAGTGAGAAGATGATCGGCAGCGCACTAATATGATCCGACGCTATGAAGTACAGCGCAAGCATCGGCAGCGGACCGAAAGAGAAAAAGGCAACAGGCTCGCCAAACCCCCTCAGCCCGAGTTCCATCGGCGGGAATGCGTAAATGAATGTCATGGCCAGCCCGGACATGCCTATGAGTATTATTACGACGAAACCCGTGGAGGCCGCAATATAAAGGCCGATAATTCCCGCGAGGAGCAGCGTGAATATGCCGTATCCTGTAAGCTGCTCAGCGCTTTTCCCGCCGTATTTCACCAGGTACGGTCCGGTCGGGATCCACGTCTCCTCCTGTGTTATCATGACTGATTCGGCGTTGTCCGCTATTTCCGCCATTATGTTGACGCCCACCTCGAAAATCAGAAGAGCAGCAGCACCCAGCGTGAAGAGCACCGGGAATTTCATCTCGCCACGGGAGAGCGCCAGCGCTGCTGTAATCAGTATGGGACCGCCCGATGCCCAGTACATCGGGATGCGCAATCCCCTGATTACCACGCCCGGTTTTGTCATTGACTTCCTCTGTAATGCGTCTGAACTGAATTAACTGCCGCATGCCTTGTCATATGATGTATGCAACGACAAGCAGTATGATGAATACATACATCCCTATGATGTTGTTTCTCAGTGCCCTGACAAGGTAGTCCATCCGTCCCAGTCCGCGTCTTCCGTAGAAGTATGCGCTGTAGATAAGCGGTGCGGAAAGGAGTGAGATCAGCGTCAATTCAGCCACTATGTGCAGGAGTGCGCCGGCGACGATCATTGCGTAAATTACCGTCGCAAAGATCGCATATGCCCTTACTGCGTTCTCCCTGCCGAGTGTAGTTGTAACGTTCTTCCTCCCGGTCTTCGCATCGGCTTCAGCATCCGGAACTTCATTCATTATCACAAGATTCGCGATTAGCAGACCGGAGGGGATGGAGATGTAGACAGCGCTGAGAGAATAATAATGTGTCTGAACGAAATAGGCGCCCATGACTATGAGCCCGATGACGCAGAGCATGAATTCGCCGAGCCCTCTCCTCTGCCAGACGGTTGAATAGAACGTGCCAGCGAAGCCCCCGAGGAAAAATAGCGGGATCAGTTCCCATCCGCTTATCACAGACAGATAGACGCCTATGAAAAACGCAAGAATCAGAGCCGAAGTTGCTATCCTGAAAGCCTCATCAGGCTTAAGCCCGCCTTCGAAGATTATCCGTCCTCCTCCGCTGTAGGCTGTTTTAGTTGTGAGCAGGTCTGTGCCGAATCTGTAGTCGAAGTATTCATCATAGGTGTTGGCTGCGATCTGAGAGCAGACGGCGCCGACTGCGGTCAGTACGAATAGCGGTGCGGAATATATTCCCTGTCTGAAGGCTATCAGCGTTCCGAGTACGGCGTAAAGAAGCGATATCAGCAGGTGAGGCTCAAATATTATCCTGAAGAGTATGATATTTACCTTGTTTCTGTCCATTCCGCAAATCATAAGGGCAATGTAATTAAAATCATGCTGTTTAACAAATTAACCCGTGCTATTCCCCGCCTCCGGGCGTTTCCCCATCACGATGGCAACACCGCGTGTGGAAAGATACCTGAAGCTCGTTTCGTCATATCCGTATTTTTTCAGTTCGCTTGAGAGCACAACCGGATCGCCGAGCGACATGTACGCAAAGCTCAGGTGTTTCCATGGATTCCTGCCCCATTCCTTGCGCACCTTTCTTGGAACCGCAAGATAGGCAAGATGATACAGTACATGTTTCATGTAGAATTCCATGAAGGCCCGTCTGAGACGCGTGTCGGGCGATGCGATGTCGATGATTACAAGCTTCCCTCCGCCTTTCAGCACCCGCCTTACATCCTCCAGCGCCTTTCCTCTGTCGATCAGGTTCTTGAATGAGAATCCAGACATAACCCTGTCAAAAGTGCCTTCCACGAACGGCAGGTATTCGGCCACACCTATTACTGGAACATAATGATCAGTGCGAAGCCGTTCCCTGACAGAGTCCCTGAGCATTTTGCTGTTCGGCTCAAGGAGAACAATTTCGCTTCCCTGAAGCAGCCTGGAGAAAGAACCAGGGCCGCTTCCGATTTCAAGAACGCGCATTCCGTCATCCGTTTCCTTTGCGGCCTGCCTCCTCCACCTGTCCATCAGGCCGAAGGAGATGATTGAAGCCGCCCTGTCGTAATATTCCTGAATCGATTCTATGTCCTTTTCCACGTTCTCCCATTTTGATCTCTTTTCGGCGGGATCATGTTCTCCGTTCTGCCCGGACGCTGTCTGCTGCATCGGAACCCTCTGAATATGAATTAACCAGTTCGCAATTGGTATATTATCGTTGTTGCGCTCCGCCGCATATTGACCGCATAACAAAAAGTTAAATCGTGAAATGCGGTAAACTGAGCCGGCGAAAATATGAGAGCATGGTTTTTTGACGAGTTCGGAAATTACGACAGACTTAAACTCGGCGCTGCCGCTGATCAGGCTGCCGGTGAAAACGAGGTAAGGATAAAAGTGGCGTCCGCCGGCATAAACCCCATCGACAGGTCAGTGATAACAGGTCGTTTTCCATGGGTATCGAAGCCTCACATACCAGGCGCGGAATTTGCAGGCGAGGTCGTCGAAACAGGAAACGCTGTCACTTGGCTTTCCAGAGGTGACCGTGTGGCGGTATTCCCAAAGATTTACTGCGGTAAATGCAGTTACTGTCTCCGCGGCATGGAGAGTGCATGCCTGGCAAACGAGCATATGGACACGGCGCCATATATCATCGGACTTCAGCGAAATGGCGGCTGGAGTGAATTTTCAACAGTTCCGGCAGTCAACGCCGTAAAGATCCCTGACGATGTCTCATTCGAACAGGCTGCAACACTTCCAGTCGACGGGACAACCGCATGGCATATAGTCGAAAGATGCAGGCCGGAGCTGGCGGAGCGCGCCCTCGTTATGGGTGCGACAGGGGGTGTGGGCACATTTGCCATACAGTTACTGAAAATGCAAGGCTGTGAAGTCATTGCTGCGGTAGGCAATGACAACCAGGCTGAATTTGTTTCGCGCATCGGTGCGGATTACGCTGTTGACAGGAACAGAGAGGATGTCCAGAAGGCAGTCATGCAGCTCACGGGAAACAGGGGTGTTGATGTAGTCATCGATCCGCTGGGCTCAGCTACGCTTTCGTCCAGCATGAACTCTCTTTCGCCTATGGGCCGATATGCTACATGCGGCATTCTCACCGGACCAAAGGCGGAATTGAGCATACTCCGCCTCTATTCGATGCAGATTGAGCTAATCGGTTCAACGAGCGCAAACAGGTCAGACATGGATGCTGTGATCTCCCTGATGGGACGTGGCAAACTGCGGGGCGCTGTCGATTCCTCTTTCAGTTTCGGGGATTTGCCGAAAGCACTACGGAGACTCGATGAGCATGGGCGTCTGGGAAAGGTAATGATGAGTGTCAGCTGATCCGATGAATTCTGCCGGCTTATGTAATCTCGGGAAGCTGGGCAATCCAATGCAGCAGGCAGGATGAAATAGCGCACTGCCCTCTTTTCACATAAGCCTGTAGATGCTGTAAATATCCCGGAGGAGTCTCAGTCTCGAAATATTTCCGGACATGGCACGTTTCGAAACAGTAGAGAGCTTTTCTTTACCGAATCCCTTCACTGAGAACATCTCGGATAACAAATTCAGGACCAGTGGCGGATAGTCGGAAAATATTCTTTCATTGTGCAGAATCCTGTCGTTTCCACTAAACCTTTCAATCTCAGACATCAGGCCGATTTCCTCCAGCCTTTTTCTGTAACCTGAAAGTGCGGAAGCGTCAAATTTCCCCTCTTTCGATGCCTCGATGAACGTGTTTGCAGCGCAGTATCCTGATGCGATTGCAAGATCCACTCCCCGGTACGTGTAACCGTTGTTTATGAAGAAACCGGCAGCATCGCCGGTGACCATGAAGCCGTCGCCGGAAAGATTGCCTGTTTCCATCGGAACGGAATTGGGTATCATGTGTGCAGAATACTCTATCACCTTCCCTCCGCCGATCATTCTTCTGATGTGCGGGTGGAGCCTGAACGACTCCGCAAGCTGCTGAACCTCAAGTTTACTCCCGGCAAGTCCCTTCGGCTCGACCACAATTCCGATTGAAAGGCTTTCCCTGTTGGTATATATGAACGCTCCGCCGGCAGGCATGTATCTGCTTGGAAATCCGACATAAACGCCTGCAAACCCCTCATTTTCCCCAAGGCCGAATCTCGATTCAATTGCATCCTTCCCGATCTCCACCGTTTCCTTGACACCGATTTTAAACTGGTCTGGCGTGATATCACTTCTTGTCCCGGCCAGCCTCGACAGTGTCGCTGTGACACCCTCCGCGTCGATGACGCACCTGCCCTCTATCCTGTCACCTGCGGCCATGATCCCCTTAACCTTGCGATCCTCCATCAGGAGTTCATCGACCCTTGTGCCGGGCACAACAATTGCGCCCGCTTCTTCAGCCTTGTCCGATAGCCATTTGTCGAATCTGCTCCGTCTGGCCACGAAGCTGTCTGCCGTTTCAGGCGCTCCGTGATGATCTGAAAACGACAGTGTGGCGCATCTGTTATCGTCCATGATATTTACTGATTCATTAACGACAAAGCGCTCGTACGGCACATCGGATGGAAAATCCTTGAAAATGCGTCGAAGCATATGTGCATATATGCGACCTCCAAACACATTTTTCTGACCCGGCAACTTCCCCCTTTCGAGAAGCAGCACCTTGAATCCGGATTTCGCCGCCTGATACGCCGCTGTGCTTCCTGCCGGTCCGGCCCCGACAACGATAAGATCGAATGCTTCCGACATAACACATCCTCGAACTGGATAGTAAATAAAGGTGGCTTAAATGCTTTCAGCGCAATGCTTCAGCGCAGGCAGAGCAAATTCTTACAAACTCTTCAGCCTGTCTATTTTCGCAAGCCGGGCAATATGCTTTCAGGGTCTAAAGTCTGCTGCCGCCTCCGGACGTTCAAAGCACCGCTCTTCTTCTCCCGGGGAACCGAATATATATGTAGAATAGAACGTTATTCAAAGGAACGGAAGTGAAAAATTGTCCGGAGTAAGCAAAATTTCAATGATAGGGGCCGGAAATGTCGGCGCCACCGCTGGACAGAAAATCGCCGAGCATGATATCGCGGACGAACTTGTTTTTGTCGATGTTGTGGACGGCCTTCCTCAGGGGAGGGCTCTTGATATGATGGAGTCTGCCCCCGTGGAGGGCTTCAATACAAAGATTTCCGGCAGCAACGACTATTCGGCAATATCTGATTCCGACATAATTGTGGTAACCGCGGGCCTTGCCAGAAAGCCGGGTATGACGCGATCCGATCTGCTTGACAAGAATGCTTCGATACTCTCCTCCGTAGGCGAGAGCATTAAAAAATATTCCCCGAGGGCATTTGTCATAGTTGTAACCAACCCTATGGATATAATGACATATCTGCTCTTCAGGAAAACGGGTTTCAGGCCTGACAGAGTGGTCGGTATGGCAGGCGTCCTTGACACATCGAGATTCCGCACGTTTGTGTCGATGGAACTGGGCGTGTATCCGTCCCAGGTGGTTGCCTTTGTGCTTGGAGGTCACGGTCCTTCGATGGTTCCGGTCGTCAGCAACACAAGTGTTGGCGGGGTTCCGCTGACCGGCCTTATGCCCAGGGCAAAGATCGATGAAATTGTCAGGAGGACAAGGATGGGCGGCGACGAAATAGTCAATCTTCTCAAGACAGGAAGCGCATTCTATGCCCCTGCGTCCTCAATTTACGAAATGGTTCGATCTGTGGCCCTCAATGAGAAGAAGATACTTCCCTGTTCAGCCTACCTGAACGGAGAATACGGTATAAGGGACATCTTCACGGGTGTGCCTGTGATTCTCGGAAGCAAAGGCGTGGAGAAAATAATTGAATTGCAGATTTCCGCTGAGGAATCGGCTGCACTGAATGAAAGTGCGAATGCAGTCAGGAAGGATGTCGAACTCCTCCGAGAACACAAATTTCTCTAAATCTCTTCAAGTCGTTTTCGCCCAGGTTACGTTTCTCCTTCCGGCGTGATTGCCGGTAAGCCGCCATAGGGGAAATGTTGCCGCTTTAACCCATTGTTCCACACCTCATGAATGCATTACTATTGCATCAGGTTCATCAGTCTGCAGGAATGATGTTAACCATGCCATATGTACTTACGATATATCGTAAACTATATATCATAGCAAAGATATTCCTGTCTCCGTGATAATGTGAGGCAAATGCATAGTCATTACGAGAGAAATAACTGTGAATGCGGTTGTGGATGTGGTTGTGGATGCGGCGAGTCGCATTCAATGGAACGGACTCATTGGAGAACCGGAAAGGACGTCGTTGCGGAACTTGAACAGTACAAGCAGGAGCTGGAAAGCGAGCTGCTGGAACTCGAGAAACAAATCAAATCCGTCAAAGGTACGGACACGAAGTCGGTTTAGCGCAGGATGTTCCGCTGGTGCCGGCGGGTATCGCGCCGTCGTGCCATCCGTCACCATACCGTATATCCTGTTTGTGCAGACAGTAAAATATGTTGAAGGACTAATCCTGTGAACAGTATGAAGCAAGGATGCTGTTGCAGCTGCGGCCCGTTCAGAGTCAACTTGATTCCGACCGGTCTCCTGAAGCCGCTTATACTGATGATCCTGCATGAAACACCAATGCACGGCTATGAACTGATGCAGGAAATTGAACGGCGGACAAACGGTTTCTGGAAGCCCGGGCCTGGAGCCATCTATCCTGTTCTGGCGGATCTCGAGAGAATGCACCTTATACAGAGAAAATCAATTGCGCAGGGTGACAGGCCAAAGTTTCTGTATACAATCACTGAAAGCGGTGTGAATTCCATCCGGGATGTAGATACCTTCAGGAAGGAGTGGAGAGAGGGCGTGGAATCGCTGAAAAGCATGTTCTGACCGTTCGGCGCTGCGAAACTTTTTCTCAATTCGTTGAATTTTCTCCCCGCTTCAGGCATCGGCAGAATGGGCAGGACAGGTTGATGTCAGGGCAGCGCCGTTTCGGTGTTTATGTCAGATGCCTTGTAGCGCCGCAACAACTTCTCCAGTACGATGTGTATGCTCCGATGCATGACGTGCGGCTGTCGCGGAACGCTCAAAACCCTTCTGATGATACGGCGTCTTCCCAGGCGCTCATTTGTTGCCTCCGTCAACAGCCGGCTGTGTCGCTGGGACAGCCTTTACACTTCCATGCGTTCCCCTGAAGTACGAGAAAATTCCGGCAAGGATCAGGAGCGCAAAGCTTGCGAAGAATGCAGTATGAATTCCCTGGAGGAACGTTCCAGAAATGCCACCTCTCAGTGTGCCGGTCCCAAGGAAAACCTCGAACGCAATATACCTGGGAACGCTTACCGAGGCTATCGAAATTGAAAGAACGTAACTGAAAAGCGTTCCTATGCTTGACAGTGTTCTGAGAAGACCTGATACGGAACCGTAGATGTTCTTTGGCGAACTTGACATTACTGCGCTGTTGTTAGCCGGCCAGAACATCGCCCCTCCGACACCGGAAACCAGTGAAGCCGGTATAATCACAAGGAAAACGTCGGTTGCAGCTGTGAGCGTTGTGTAGACTATGACAGCCACAGCCATCATCACAATGCCGGCGCTTGCAACAATATGCGGCCCGAACCTGTCAGAAAAGCGGCCCATTCCCGGCGCCAGCAGACTTGCTATCACATAACCCGGAACGAGAATGAGTGAAGCCTTCAGTGGACTGTAACCCCGGATTCCCTGCAGGTACATTATCAGGAGGAATACAACCGACAGGTAGCCCAGTGCCTGTGTGAAGGAGGCTATCAGCGAATACGAAAGGATCCTGACCCTGAATGCCTGGAGGTTCATTATCGGACTTTTCGCTCTCCTCTCCATGATTATGAAAGGTATGAGCATCAGGAGGCCAACCACGATCAGTGAAAGATTGAATAAATCCAGGCCCGAGCCTGCAATATCTGTTGCACCGTATGTGATCAGGACGAGCAGGATGCCGAGAAGTGCCATTCCGCCGATGTCCAGTCCTGTGGATTTGCGTTCAGTATCCCTGATGTATTTCATACCGAGTGCAAGTCCTGCAAGCCCTATGGGCACATTTATGAAGAAAATATACCGCCAGCCGATGAATGTGGTTATGAAGCCCCCCAGCACTATTCCCAGTGTGCCTCCGACGTTCCATCCCATTGTCGTGTACCCAAATGCCCTCCCCCTTTCGTGCGCTCCAAAATTATCGGCAACAATTGCATTGCTGTTTGACTGCATCAGCGATGCCCCGAACGCCTGGAGCCCACGGGACGCTATCAGCATGTCCATGTCCGTCGCAAAACCGCATAACGCAGAACCGGTGATGAATACCACGAAGCCGAAATTGAATATATTCTTTCTTCCGAAAAGATCCCCGAGTCTTCCCAGCTGTGTTGTAAATACAGCAACAACAAGAAGGTAGATGATTATAATCCAAATTGAAAGGAAAAGTGTCGAATGAAGTTCGTCCGTGATCGTCGGCAGGGCGAGTATGACGATCGTTGTGTCTATGGCCGACATCAGCGTCCCGATAAGCACGCTCGACAGCACAAAGTTGCGTTTTTCCATAATCGCCCATCGCTGGCCTGCACGATTTTTTCGCCCGGACAGTTTTTTTGCAGACTCAGACTAAGGACATAAAGACAGAATATGAATTTTTGCAAATTCCATGGCATCGGCATAATTGTCTGCGCCATACGCAGATTTATTCCCGGCATCGAACAGCCGGGGCTATTTCCTCCTCTGCTTCAACTCATCAGCAGACCACACTCTAACATGTTCGACCGCAAGTCTTCTGTTCCTGTTTCGGCTTCATCTGAAATGCTGAACACAACCATCGGAAAACAGTGCTTATGGTGACGGCAATGACACTTATCCCTGTGCGATAGTGAGTGTAATTTATGTCGCATCCCGGCTCACAGCCCCTGCAGACTGGGGGAATGCATCCGGGCGGAATGTAATAAATATCAGTAACAGATATCAATATCAGTTATCTGTAATAGATATTACCAGGATGATTGAAATGGAAGAAATGACAAAGTACCTTGAGAGAGGGCTGTTCAGGCCCTATGTGCTCTGGAAATGTTCCAAGTCTCAGATTTCAGGGATGGATCTGCTGGATGCCGAAAAGATGCACCAGCATGTCCTCAGTCCCGGAAAGCTCTATCCCGTGCTCCACAAGCTGATGAGCGACGGTCTTCTCACTGAGGAGCCGAGGATAGAACACGGCAGGATACACAAGTATTACAGAACGACCAGCAAAGGTGTGAAGGCGCTGGAAAAGCTGAGAATCGATCTTGGCCCGCCGATGAAGGATTTCCTTGTGGAGTGGCTGCGGGACAGCATAGAGGCACGCACCGCATAGGCGCTTGATGAAAACAGCGGAAAGCAAGCAGCTCGGAAGATAGCGGTCGGAAAATGTTCGATGCGAAGAATGCAGCCGCCGGCAAATACAGCCGGAAGGAGATCCTGAAGCTCATAGCCTACATGGGGCCTGCGCTTATTGTCAGCATTGCCTATATCGATCCTGGTAATTTTGCAAGCGATATAGAGTCCGGTGCGACCACGGGGTATGTACTTCTCTGGGCTGTCTGGCTTGCCGGAATGATGGCCATGCTGCTCCAGTATCTTTCCGGCAAGCTGGGTCTCGCTACGGGTAACTCCCTGCCTGAACTGATTTCCGCATCCCTGAAAAAGAGGAAATACATACTCCCGTACTGGCTGGGAGCCGAGGCTGCGGCCGCGGCAGTTGATCTCGCCGAATTTCTGGGAACCGTGCTGGCGCTGAATCTTCTCTTTGGCGTTCCGTATCTCGAAGCGACCTATATCGCTGTTTTCGACGTTTTCCTGATGATTTACCTTTCGCAAAAAGGTTTCAGGAAACTGGAAAAGGCATTTTTCCTTTTTGTCGGCATGATCGGGGTAAGCTATGTCTACGAGCTCTTTCTCGTTAAACCGGATCTGCACTCGGCAGTCTACTACTCAGTAGTGCCTTCTGTTCACCAGGCATACATTGTCCTTATAGTGTCCATCATCGGCGCAACAATAATGCCGCACGTGCTCTTCTATCATTCAGATCTTGTCAGGCAGAAACTGAAGAGCAACGACATCGAGACAAAGAGAGCCACACTCAGTTACCACAGAAAGGACACCATCATATTTCTCGGGGCAGCATCACTCGTCAATGCGGCCATGCTCATAATGGCTGCAGGAGGTTTCCACGCCCGCGGACTCAACGACGTGCAGACAATAAACAACGCTTATTTCACCCTGGTTCCGCTCTTTGGCAAGGTGGCAGGATACGTTTTCGTCGCTGCCCTTCTGTCCTCCGGCATTTCCGCCTCCACACTTGGAACGCTTGCAGGCCAGTCAGTAATGGAGGGAATGCTTGGCCGGAAGATCAATCCATGGAAAAGAAGGCTGGTCACAAGATTTGTGAACGTCATTCCGACCACGATTGCAATACTCATCGGCCTGAATCCGTTCTTCATACTCTTCTACAGCCAGGTGATACTGAGCGTCATGATACCCCTGCCAATGATACCGCTGATAATATACACCTCGCAGAAGAGTAAAATGGGTGAATTCGTGAACAGAAAGTATACCGTCGTCCTGGCGGTAGCTGCGGCGCTTGTCATCATTGCATTTAATGCCTATTACCTGCTCAGCCTCTGAAGATGCGATGTTCACAACTGGCAGGGAGAAAAAACACATGCAGGATGTACTGGCCAAGTGTTCCTGGCCCGTCCGGATGATCCGGTGTCTGTACCAGACGTCCGGAACCTGATTCACTTCTTCTCTTTGACGTCGACTTTTCTGAGACTCCTCTTTCCCCTGGATTTGGAAAAATCAAATTCCAGGCTGTCTATGAATGCAATCTGCCCGTCAATGAACGATCTGGCTGCGAGCAGCATTTCCCTTTGCGCTCTCTTGAATTCCTTTATTGCCTTTGAGCCTGGTGGAACAGATGGAACCATTGCCCTGAAAGCGGCTATGGAGCCCTTGCCTGCATTATAGAAATGTTCAATCATTTCCTTTGCCTTTTCTTCGTAAACTTCGCTCTTTTTTTCTTCCTCCATCTTCATCCTCCCTGAATTTTACCGTCAGTGTGCCGCCGGATATCTCGGCAGATGCAATCTCTCTTCCGTACAATCCGAGCGGAAGCGCAATTGTGCGCCGATACTGGCCGACACCAACTATGATAGTGTCTCTCGTCGTATATAACTCTAGCTCGCTTGCATTTGCAAATGGAACCCTGAGCTGAATGCTTGTGTTTCCCTTCCTTGATATGATTTTCATCGGATTTTCCTTTGCATAGGTGATGGACGGATCGGTGTCGCCGAACAGCTCGTCGCCAAGCTTCTTCACCGCCTCCTTTCCGACAACCTCATGCGGGAACAGCCTGGAGTAGAAAATCTTCATAGGCTGGAAAGCACTCTCGATGACATCGATGTAGTTCTCCTGTTCCTTCAGCTTGATCGAATTGCTTTCAGACGTATTTTTTTTGTAAACCCTATTCACTATGAGTGCTTCCACTGTGAGATTGTAGAGCGAAAGGTAGGTGTAAGCCCTCATTGTCTCGCTTATAACCATCTTTTCAGGATTGGTGACGAGCCGCACCGATGTTATCTCAGGATTCGTGAGTATCTGCCTCACGTTCTTGATTCTCAAGTTGAACCTTTCGAATTCCTGCATCACCTGTTCTGGGGGGAGAGGTATCGATACGACTTTGCCTACCGTTACTCTTGCCAGCCGTATGAAATTCTTCATCAGCCCGTAGAAATGCTGGAAGTACCAGTCGGCAACATCAGGAAAGCTGAGCAGCCTGAGCGTATCGGCTGTGGGGGCGGTGTCGACTATGACAACATCATATTCATCATTGGCGTAAAAACGCCCGAGATAGAAAAGTGCGGCAATGAATTCCATTCCCGGAAATATGGCCATTTCCTTTGCCGATATTTCATCCATTCCCTGCGACGAAAAGAACGAAAAAATATATTTTCTGATATCGTTCCAGTTCTCCTCAAGTTCCCTGAGTATGTCTATCTCCAGACCATCAAGATTTTGAGATATTTTCTTGATTGCAGGTCCGATCTGGAAATCAACGCTGTCGGAGAGGCTGTGAGCCGAATCAGTGCTTATGATTATTGTTCTGAGGCCCCTCTCCGCACATTTCATTGCCGTCGCGACCGACACCGATGTTTTGCCGACACCGCCTTTGCCGGTGTAGATGATGATACGCATGTTCCACCATTACTCTGAACTCACCATAATGTTTGCCCTCCTTTTCAGGAATCACTTCTGTATCACTTGCCGGCTGCTGTGTCAAATTAATAATAGTTCAGTCTTCATTATTCGGCTGTATGAGGCCAAGGGATCTTGACATGAATGAGCTAATCGCTCTCCTCGAAACAGAGCACGAGAGGATTCGCTCCACACTTGTCGAACTGGGCGTGCTGCTGGAATCCGGTGAGACGGAAAAGGCAATGGACTTGATAAGGGGAATGGACGAAACGCTTATCCAGCACATGCTTGACGAGGAAGCGACGCTGCTCAGAGAGCTTATCAGGGCATTCGGGCGTGAAGGAGCGTGGGAATCCATTGAGGTCTTTCAGGAGCATGCGGACATCGACCGCCTCATAAAGGAACTGAAAAAGTCCATTGATGCAGCGAATGCAAATGTCGCCGAACTCTCCGCCGGGCTGTCCGAATTTCTCAGAAACCATTTCCAGAAGGAGCACACAATGGTTTTTCCCTGCGTAAGGGATGCCGAAAGGAAACTTGCCGGCTGAGGCGGCATGGTGAGAAGCAAGCGCAGCGCTGATACAATGCCGGTATTATAAGCTGGAATACCAATACACGGGCGATGGGCAGAGTAAACGTCCTCTACGGCGGCGGCAGGGGATATCGGGTGGCCGCGGATGCCGCCAGAATGTTGGAGGAACTCACCGGCACATCGTGGAATACAGCAGTTTGGGACGGAATGACAGACGTCAATGATAAGCCGCCTGATCCCAGGCTGAAGAAACTGTTGGAAACGGAGATGCCGGGCATTGAAGTGAGCTATTCCGCCGAAGTGCGGCTGATGCATTCGGTGGGGAAATCATCCATAGAGCTGCTAGGACTGAAAAACGGTAAGATCCCTAAAATCGTGGACGCGGTTGTCTTTCCAGATAGCGGGAATGCAGGCAGGCTGCTTGAAGCCGCAAGAAGAAACGGCATTGGCATTGTCATTTACGGCGGCGGTACTTCCGTCACCGGAGGACTCCGTTTCGGAGGCGAAGGATACGTCCTTTCACTTGATACCGGCAGGATGAAGAAAATGGAACTCAGGCGGAATTATGCTGTTCTTGGTGCAGGTCTGACAGGAGCTGAAATCGAGCATGAATTGAACAGGCATGGATTTACAGCAGGCCATTTCCCGGAATCACTTGATTTTTCAACCGTTGGTGGCTGGGTTGCGACAAAATCGTCCGGACAGGAATCCAATGAATACGGGGATATTGAGAATCTGTTGCTTTCAGTCAAACTTCACAGATCCGACGGCGTATATCAGGACAGGATATCGCCGAGAGAATCCGCCGGTGTTATGGCAAAGGACATAGCAGCCGGGAGCGAGGGGAGGTTCGGCGTCATCACTGAAGTTTCAATGAAGGTATTCCCTCTTCCAGAACGCAGGCATTTTGCAGCATATGTTTTCAGAACATTCCGGGAAGGCGTAGAATCACTCTCAAAGATGAAGACCATACCAGCCGTCGCCAGACTCTCCGATGAACTAGAGACGAAGTTCGGATTTGCCGGTTCTTCCGGCAGTCTCGGGAAATCACTGCTCATGCGGTACCTCAAGATGAGAAGGGCTGAAAATGGCGCCTTGCTCGTCATGGTCTCCAACAGGCCGCTTGAGGAAAGGCCTGCGGATTCTGTATGGGTAGGCCCTGTCCCATCCCGCATGTGGTACAGGGAACGCTACGTGCGGCCGTACATAGCAAACGAACTGTGGAAAAGGGGCATTGTCACCGATACGCTTGAAACCTCCGCCTGCTGGGAAGATATTCCTGTCATTTACGCCGCAGCATCGGAATGGTTTTCAGACGCAATCGGTGAAAGGGGATTTCGCGGTGCCATGATGTGTCATCTTTCACATATCTACACAACGGGCGGATGCCTGTATTTCACCATCATTATGAAGTCGGGAAACGAGGAAGAGGATCTTCTGGCGGTGCGAAACGGTCTCATCAGGTGTTTCATGGAAAACGGCGGCTCGATAACACATCACCATGGCCTTGGCTCCTTCCTTTCGGGTTATCTGGACGAAGGAAAGAAGAGACTGGCCGGCACCCTGGCGGACCCGGTTCTTTCTGCCGGCCGGTGAGCACAGTGAATGAATTTTCCTACAGGACCAGAAAACTTCAGCTGGGTGAAATTGCCGGAACCAGGGTGAGGGT
The DNA here is from genome assembly GCA_019721075.1 of Candidatus Sysuiplasma jiujiangense. Classification (NCBI taxonomy): domain Archaea; kingdom Methanobacteriati; phylum Thermoplasmatota; class Thermoplasmata; order Candidatus Sysuiplasmatales; family Candidatus Sysuiplasmataceae; genus Candidatus Sysuiplasma; species Candidatus Sysuiplasma jiujiangense. Next base: position 71,063 of record JAHEAD010000010.1, on the reverse strand, counting down.
GCTGATTGTCGGTGGCGGCATAGTCGGTGCGGGCGTTGCAAACATACTTGCGCAGAACGGCCTGCAGCCCGTGCTGGTGGAAAAGGGAGATTTTGCATCCGGAACCAGTTCCGGCTCCTCCAAGCTCATCCATGGCGGTCTGAGGTACATTTCCCAGGGCAAATTCATGCTAGTCAGGGAACTGCTCAGGGAACGAAATTACCTGCTTCGCAAAACGGATCTTGTCAAGAAACTGAATTTCGACATAATTGTGGACGATTATTCATGGGGGCGGGCTTCTATCCGCGCAGGCCTGTTACTGTATGGAATTCTGGGTAGCCATCCAGGTATACCAAGATGGAACAGAAACAACGGAAAATATCCTGACAAAGTCAGCGGGTATTTCTCGTACTGGGACGGGGTGGCCGACGACGCATCTCTCGTCATACACAATATTGCTTCTGCCCAGAAGAACGGGGCCAGATGCCTCAACTATACAGAGCTGAAAGCTGTTTCCAAGAACAGCCGGGGTTTCACTGCGCGACTCGCGGACAGGTTCACGGGCGGGGAAATCGCCATTGAGGCGGATGCCGTTGTCAATTGCGCCGGTCCCTGGGCAATGAAGGTCGCTGAAATGTGCGGCATAACGGAGGGCGGCGAATTCCGTCTGAGCAAAGGCGTCCACATTGTAGTTGCCAGGAATGTCGTTCCGGTGCAGGATGCGGTTGTCTTCCGTTCGCATCTGGACAGGAGACAGATGTTTGTTATACCTAGGGGAAGGGTGGTAATCATTGGGACAACGGATGAATTTGTCGACAGACCCGACGATTTTTCCATACCTGAGGAACACACCGACTACATAATACGGAGTGCCGCAAGGCTTTTTCCTTCTGTAACGCATGAAAGCATACTTACAAGCTATGCCGGCATCAGACCGCTGTTCGGACGGGGAAGGAGCGCCGGCAGTGTTTCACGCGAATTTTCCGTGAGTGTTCATGGCAAATTCATATCTGTGTTTGGCGGCAAGCTAACGGACTACAGGAGTGCCTCGAGAAAGGTTGCATCGGTGCTGGCACGCGCCTCGGGCATCAAGATCAGGACAAAGGGGCTGCCAGTCGTCGACTACGTCAGGCAGGGGATTGGGGACAATCCCTATGATTATTCCATCATGTACGAGTGTGCGATGACCTTCGAGGATATTGCGCGAAGGAGATTCGGTCTTTCCATCTATTCCGAAGATCTCGGAGAATCGGAGAAGGGCAAAATTGAAGCCGCCCTGGAAAAGCACTTTGGAAGCGTGCTGAAATGAAGGTATTCGCGCTGATAAATCCGCAGGCAGGAGGCGGCCTGGCGTCTGAAATCTGGCCAAGGACAATGAAGAGCCTCGGCGGGCTGAATTTTTCATTCGAATTCACTTCCGGCCCAATGCACGCGGCGGCGTTGGCGCGTCGTGCGGTGGAAGAGGAATTTGACTATCTTCTGTGTGTCGGCGGCGACGGAACCATCAATGAAGCTGTGCAGTCGCTGGCGAACAGGCAGACAGTCCTTGTAGCGATTTCGGCAGGAACAGGCTCGGACTTTGCAAGAACCACCGGTATCCGTTCGGCAGATCAGGCTGTTGAACTTATGAAGGAAGGCAGTCGTTCCAGAGCCGATCTGGGCAGGGTTGCATGGGGCGGCAGGAGCAGATACTTTGTGAATATACTCGAACTTGGCTTCGGAGCAAAGGTGATGGCCAGGGTGAACGCGGGCAGAAAGGGTCACGGCAGAAATGTGTTCAACGCCGCAGTCATGAGGGAGATGCTGAACCTGCGCAGCTATGCCGTAGAGCTGGAACATGACGGCCTTTCGACCGCCGGCCCTTTCACTGAAATCGTCGTTGCGAACGGGAAGTACTTCGGCGGAGGAATGCTCGCATCAAAAAATTCGTCGATCTCTGACGGCAGGCTGGATGTTCATGCGATTGATGCAATTTCACGCATAAGCCTTATGAGGAAATTTTCGAAACTGCGCGACGGCAGCTATCTCGAAGATCCAAAGGTGCGAAGCTTTTCTGCGGAAAATGTGCGCATTTCCGGCGAATCTATTCCAATGGAAATGGACGGCGAAACTGTCGGCAATGCACCTGCCGAGGTTTCCATTGTGCCGAATGCAATATTTGTTTTATCTGCCGGCAAATGATGTCCCGCAAATTGGCCAGGACCGTTGCAGCAGCGGACATTCAACACAGATCATTCACGGGCGGTACTGGTCGGCGGATGAGGAAGGCGCTATTCACGCTGCCGGACGAGGCAGGTCTTCCCCTCAGGTTTCTTCTGCACGCTTGAGGATGCCGAGCGCCCTGAGGGTAATCAGTTTGCTGGGAGCACCAGCCATTTCGAGTATGAACGGCTTCACATTGCTCTTTTTCATGCGATAGCCAGCGCCTCTTCCCAGATCCGGATGATTTGCATCCATCAGCCAGAATCCCTCAGGTCTCCTCTTCCTGCGCAAAATATCGAATGCGGGCCGGAGTCTCCTGTCATCAGAATAGCCGAATTTCGTCATCAGGTCGAGGCCTATCAGAATATCATAGTAATAGTGTACAGGATAGTGAAACCTTAGCCAGGGCAGGTAGTTCCTGCCCTGTTTGAACAGCTCATGTTCGAGATAAAATTCTGCACCCCTGTCCACGCAGCGTTTTATGGCCGCAGTCCATTTGTTTTCAGGCAGGGCTGCGAAAGCGCTAAGGCCTTCCCAGCAGTCAAGTGTTCCCCTGCCAAACGCAATCCGGGGGAAACAGTGCCATCCTCCGTCATCCATCTGATGTTCGATCAGCCATCTCACAGCTGACCGGACTCTCGGGTCCTCTGCATAACCGAACTGAATTAGCGCCCTGGCAAGATTGCCTGTAACGCAAACCTCACTGCCAGGTCCCGGTGAGTCGAGTCCACCATCCGGGCGCGAATAATCCCTTAGGAACAGTTCACAGGTTTTCCTCACTCTGTTGTCTTCAGCCGACACACCCATGTCGGATAGAACAATGAACCTCCAAATTGTGGATGTGTATTTCGGGCGATATAGATCCCTGCCGGATTCCCATAAGCCGGGAGATGTCTGGCATGAAAGTATATCTTTCGCCCAGCCCCTTTTCGGAACATTTCCAAGTGCTTCAGCAGCCTCGGAATCAGACGGTTTACGGTCAAGAAGATCTACCAGTGCGTGATACCTTATAAACGGCTGATTTGGTTCAAGCAGCCACTGCATGATGTCTTCGTCTTTTAAACTGCCCGCCGACAGTGAAATCACGTCCACCCGGTATAGCAGCCAACGGGTAATTGTTCTCTGCTCTTAAGTGTGTTCCTGAAAATCCTGCACTGAAGCATCCCGGGCAGCCTGCCTGCGGCGAAGAGAGCAAGCAGCCACAAGGTGCAGGTTTTACCAACTGACGGGCGGTAGGTCGCAGAATGCAGGAGCGTATGTGCCTGTTCCGGAGCGGTGATGTTTTCAGTGGCGACGTGGGCGAACAATTCTTTAAATTCCCATGATTCCTGACAGTATCGCCAGCAGGGCGATGGATATGGGGGAAAACATCTCAGGAAACCATGAACTGGCATTCGTTGTGCAAAAGCACCAGGCAACCTCGCTGCATTACGATTTCCGTCTGGAAATAGGCGGAACAATGCCTTCGTGGTCTGTTCCCAAAGGTCCGACCCTCGACAGCACTGTCAAACGTCTTGCAATGCGTACTGACGACCATGACCTCGAATACAGACACTTTGAGGGCGTCATCGGCGCGGGGGTCAACGGTGCAGGAACCGTGATGATATGGGACGAAGGGACTTACAGACCTGAGGTGGAAACAGCCAGGGGAATCAGACGTGAGGTAAGCGTTTTTCAGGATGAGCAGGAAACTGCAGCCCGGGAGCTTGAGGAGGGTAACCTGAAGTTTCGCCTTTACGGCAAAAAGTTGAACGGATCGTTCGCGCTTGTCAGGACGTCCATGATTCCTGGAAGAGAGACGTGGCTACTCATAAAGCACAAGGACGAGTGGACCGAAAAAGGCTACGATGCGAACAACTATGACCTTTCCGCGGTGAGTGGGATGACGTTTGCCCAGATTGCAGGGAAGCGCGGCAGGGCTGACTTTAAAGACCGCTCACCCGAGTAATGCACAGGGTAAGGGGACTGTCGAGCCGGCACAGGTACTGAAAACTCTTTTAAACGCAGTTTACATCCTTCATTCAACCACTGATATAAGGTGACTTGTTGGCAAGCAAAACAGCGACTGCCGAAGTGCATGGGGCGAATACCGAAAGGACGGAAGCGGCGAATGTTGGCTTCCCGTCATATACCGGGTCTCTCCTCCGCTGGAGCTTTATTCTGGGTATAATCCCCCCCGCCGTTCTCATTGTCGCTCTTTCAATCAAAAGTCTAGTTCTGCTCGAGTATGTTCACGTTATAACTGGCGCTGTCTGGACCGGATTCGATCTTTTCATGGGTCTGATAATGTCCATGATCTTCAGGACGCTTGAACCGCAGATGAGGGTGGAAGTCGCAAAGAGACTCACACCACTGAATTTCTTTGCCGTGCCATCGCTTGCTTCCGTTGCGATAGTTGCCGGTATTTATCTTGCGGAAAGGCTGGGTATGTTTGTTCTAACATCCCCATGGATAATAGCAGCGGGCATTGTTGTCATTGTGCTCACGGCGCAGGGTTTCGGCATATTCCTTCCGAACAGTATACGGATATTCGTAGAGGTGTCGAAGCCCATTCCGGACCAGCAGAGGATAATCAGGCTGAACATGCTCAACGTTAAACTGGCAGGGGTACAGGCCGCTTTCCAGATCGCAATAATCTTCATTATGGCGCATATTGCAGTGCTGGGGGTTGCCTGAATGGTCATCAGCGCACTCATCGCGGTCATACTGTTTGCAGGTGCTTTCCTTTCAATCTACATGGGCATATATGCGGGCGCAGCGAAAAGTTTCCGCAAGGGTGAACTCGATGCAAGGGGAATGCACATACTCAGGCTGGGTCTCCTCGGCCATATAGTGATATTTGCCTCTCTTGCCTTCACTGCCTTTCTGATTTAAAATTCTGCTTTCAGTCGGTCCAGACCAATATGCATCAAATCATCAACCCGCTTTTACAAGTGTTGAGAAAAACCGGTGCTGCGCACTAATCCGGTCAGCAGCAGAAGAACACGAATTCTGAATTGAACCCTGTTCCTGAAATTGACAACGAATTTCATCAGTCTCCCCGAAGGAGTCACATGTTTTATGCGACAGCATCGTATCTCCTGCCTCCGCACTCCATACGCCAAAAAGCAATATGTGTATATCACACTCACATATTGCGAATTGTAACATGTGATTAATTACGCCGTTCAGGTCATCAATCGACCGTGACATTGCCGCCGCGGTCTCTTATGTAATCAAGTTGCATCTGGTTTGCCAGTTCGACCACAGCGCTTCTGTCGGCGTATTTCTCAAGTCTGGACCAGTCGAAATTATCTGCCGGATCAATCTTTCTTCCCGGCGGCAGTGCTATGTCCCTGTGTCCGACGACCATGTCTTTCTTTATGCCGTATTCTGACACAAGTCTTCCCACAAGTTCAGTGAGAGCGTAATACTGTTCCGATGTGAAAGGGTCTTTTCCGTCCCCCCTGTTCACAATCTCAATTCCGATTGAATAGTCGTTGCAGTTGTCAGTGCCCTTCCATCTGCTGACACCCGCATGCCACGCCCTGTCCTCATCTCTAACCATGTGGATTACTTCCCCGTTTTTTCCAAGAACGTAATGTGCGCTGACGCGGGAATTACGGTCGAGGAACAGTCTGATAGTTTCGTCGGCTGTCGGAATCGCCGTGTGGTGCACCACAATCATCTCAATCTGTTTTCCCTCTCGGCTATTGAAATTTGGCGACGGCATCCAACTGACGCTGTTTCCGCTCATCGTACGCCGAAGATAATTGAAATTATTTGAAACGTGCTGTTACGAGGGATGCGATTTTTATTTCATGAACGTTGTCATTCTGGAGATCATTTTGCCACACTCGTCAGGACAAATGATCTTTGAGAGTCATAATCAAGCTCGGGACCATGTTTGCGCGTTTGCCGTAGTATTGCGGAAGCAATCGTCCTTGTTCAAGGAATGAAGTTTTTAGAGATTCGTCTCAATCCGGTATTAGGCATTATTCACCGAACGACGTCTGTTTCATGAATTTATGTCACCATGTGCGTCAGGTCAAGGCCAGGCGTGAAATCATGCTCAATCCCTACACCTTTTTCGAGCGACTTCCTTCCTGCCTGTTTCGACAAACGAAGGACTTCCCTCAAGTCTTCCGGATAACGACAAGCTTTGCTTGTATGGTAAATATTAAATACATCATACATACGTTACCAATACGTTTAAATGGAGTTTAATTGGATATGACAGAAATAAGGATCCAGGTGGCGGAAGAGGTCGACAGGTATCTGGACGCGGCTGTAAAGAACGGTCTCTTTACTAACAAAGCGGAGATCGCAAGAGCCGCTCTCATACAGTACATGAGCTCTATCAATCTGATGTCCAGAAATTACGACGATGAGCTGGTGTTTTCCCCTGAAGGCAGAATATATCAATTGGAGTATGCGAGGAATGCTGTGATCAGGAGTTTCACCTCTGTCGGTATATCATGTAAAGATGGGGTGCTCATCTGCTGCGGCAAGCCGGTACCTGAGAAACTTCAACCACTCAGAACGGATACCAGGAAAATTTTCGAGATAGGCGAACGTGTCATCCTGACCTACAGCGGCCTCATTGCAGACGGAAACCTCGTAATCGATGTTATCAGGGAGGCAAAACCTCGCAACAATATGCAGCTGAAGGAGTCAATAAGGCGGGCATACAGGCCATTTCTTTACGAGCGCAATAAGAGACCTCTCGGTGTCGGATTTCTGATAGGCAGTCTGCTTGAAAAGCCTGTAATTTTTTATGCAGATCCTGCAGGAGGTATTTCCGAGTACAAAGCGGCAGCGATGGGTTCCGGGGCTGACGATGCAACCAGTCTGCTTGAAACCAAATACAGGGAGATGACCACCGTCAATGCTGAAAAACTCGCTATCGAAGCGCTTGGAGAAACATTTCGCAGTACTGGCAACTATGAGCTCAGGATTTTGAAAACACAAGGATCCTGAGGAGGCTATTTACGGCAGACATTTCACTCCTTCCTCTGAAGGAGTTCGGGTCACTTCCTATACTCGTGGCAAAGGAACACATCTTTCTTCCTCAGCGCAGCTGCAAGCCTCCACAACTGGCGATCTCCCTGCTTTTCCTGCAATCTTTCTCTGTCTAAAGGGTCGCACTGGGATCAGGTCTCTACGGACATGTGCCGGGAAATGACCGTATCCCCACACAGTGGATTGAACTGCAACAAGGCGCGGCGCAGGAGCTACCTCCTATCACTACTGACTTTCAATAGCGGTTTTACTTTTCAGGCAAAAGCGTGTATTATCCGATTGTAACAGCTCACGTTTTCGGTAAACGAGAAGGATGAACACTCTTCTCCCGCTCTGCATTGTTTATTTTTATTCAAATCGTACATAGATATATAACTAGGATCGCCATTACTCCTACGCGGTGACTCACCGCGAAACAGCCTTCTGTCTTCCTGCTCGAAGATGATGAAAAGCTCACGTTCACAAAGGAAGAGAAAAGGGAACTTCTCAGGCAGTTCCGACGGCTCGAGAAGATGGAGGAGGAGAACAGAGAACTGAAGAAGGAGCTGAAAGAACTCAGGGAAGAGAACAAGCGCCTCAACGACAGGATAAGAAAGCTTGAGAGCACACCCCAGATGCTCTCATCATCCGACAGAACAGCAGAGGCCGGCGGTGTGCCCACGAGCAGGATATTCTACCACCGGCCGAGGTACACGAACAGGAAGCCGGGAGGGCAGCCCGGCCATGATGGCCGTGGCAGGAAGAGACCGGAAACAAACTCCGCACCTGTCATCATATCCCTTGACAGATGCACTGCGTGTGGTTCACCGCTCGGTGAACCCTCCGACGTGCTTTCAAGGACAATAACAGACATACCGCCGCCCAAACCAGTTGTCTATGAACTCATGCTCAACAGATACCGCTGCCCGAACTGCCACAGCAGGGTGACTGCGCCGTCACCCTTCCCTCCCAGCATACAGTTCGGTCCTGTGCTTGCATCGCACATGTCGCACATGCGCATGCTTGGAATGAGCATAGGCAGTGTGCGGACAATGCTCAGGGAGTCGTATGGCATTGAGATGAGCGATGCGACAGTACTCTCAATGGAACGGTGGGTCGCATCATCGCTCGAACCACTGTACTGCAGACTGAAGAAGAATCTGAAGAGGCACGGGAATGCAGGCGCGGACGAGACCAGGCTCAGGATCGGAGGAGATAACGGGTGGCTGTGGGTGATAGCAACAAACTCGTCTGTCGTCTACCGTGTGGCAAACACGAGGGGAAAGGCGGTTCCACTCGAACTGCTCTCAGGATACACAGGCACATTATGCCATGACGACTGGAAACCGTACAACGCCATAACAACTGCAAAGCACCAGCTTGACCTGCTTCACGTCAACAGATGGATTGAAAGGGCTGAAGTCAGGCACGGCATTGAGCCGAGGCCGCTACTCGGAAACAGACCACCCATGCTCACCAGGCGTGGCAGACCGCCGGATGAGTTCATATCTTTCGCTGACGGTGTCAGGAGAATACTCGCAAGGGCCGTACACGCAACGGACAAATCCAACTGTGCAAGGAAGAGGGCGTTCACAATTGCCAGCAGGGCGCTCTCTGCCCTGCTTGACAGAAGATGGAGGGATGGGGATGCTGCACACATTGCCGCCGAGCTCAGGCGGCGGTTCGGAATGCTCTTCACGTTCCTCAGGCAAAGAGGTGTACCATGGCACAACAATCGTGCCGAGAATGCGATAAGGCACGGTGTACTCCACCGCAAGATAAGCGGCGGAAGGAGGACATGGGATGGAGCACATGCACTCGAATGTATCCTGTCTGTATACCGCACCTGCAGAAAGAGGAAACAGGACTTCATATCCACAGTCCTGTCATCGCTTGTCGGCGATTACAGGACAGGAATCACTCAAAATTGATAGCCGGGATTCTGAGTAGTTACATCCGATTTATCCGATTTTTGACAGATTGATGACTACGAATTTAGTAATTTTTGCTGAGCATGTTTTATTAGGTGGCAGCACGATTCCATCTAAAATTTGCCTGGTGCATCAAGTGGAAGCCGATTTTTTTGAATATGACATTCAACAAGGCTGTGAGTGATTACCAGGTATGAAGGGCCAAGGCATTCGTGTGATTCTTTCCGTTCACCTCCGGGATTATACCAACGGGGTCTGTGAACTGGAGTTTGGGGAAATATCTTCTGTCGGGGCACTGATTGATGCACTTAATTCCAGATTTCCTGGAATATCGATGCGCCTGCTGGATGATCAGGGCAAGGTGCGCAGATATGTGAATATTTTTGTCGACAGTGAGGATATTAGGAGCAGGGATGGTGTCAGTACTTCGCTCTCTGGTGCCAGGGAAGTGGTAATACTGCCATCGGTTGCAGGAGGCTGAAATTTATGGCTGGCAGAAAAATGAAAAAGGTGCCTGGCGAAATATTGCTGATGGTTGGAACCAAGAAAGGCGCATTTCTGTTCCGTTCCAAGGACGGCAGAAGATCATGGAAGGCGTCAGGACCGTTTTTCCGTGGAAAGCAGATATATCATTTCACATATGACAGGAGAAACGGGACGCTCCTCGCATCTGTAAACAGTGAACAGTGGGGACCGACTGTTTCCATCAGCCATGATTTGGGTGAAAGCTGGAAGGAAAGCAAAAGTCCGCCAAGATTTCCCGAAAGTTCCGGCCTCTCGGTTGCCAGGGTATGGAACATCAGGCCCGGGAATGAGAGTGCACCGGAGCGTTTGTATTTGGGTGTTGAACCTGCGTGTCTTTTCAAAAGCAATGACAGAGGAGAAACCTGGCAGGTAGACGAGGGACTCCTTAACCACAGCACGAGGAAAGACTGGTCACCAGGAAACGGGGGTCTCTGCCTGCACACCATTCTGCCTGATGATCGCAATGAGAGCAGCCTCCACGTTGGTATTTCGGCTGTCGGGACCCTGTTTAGCTCTGACGGCGGCGACAACTGGGATTTTCAGAACAGGAACGTCCTGGCGGATTTCTTTCCGGGTGCCAAGAAGTACCCTGTTTTCGGTCAGTGTGTTCACAAACTTGTCAGAAACAGAAAAAAACCGGATACTCTTTTCCAGCAAAACCATTGCGGTGTTTTTCGCAGCAGGAATAACGGGAAGAGCTGGACAAAAATAACCGGCAATCTGCCGTCAAGATTTGGCTTCCCGATTGCAATAGACGATTCCGGAGGTTCCCGGATTTTCGTCGCTCCTCTTGAAGGAGACTATTCCAGAATACCTGAAAACGGCCGCTTCAGTGTCTGGGCTTCCGACAACGAGGGCGGCGAATGGTTTCCTCTGAACCGCGGTATACCGAAGGTTGCATACTTCGAAGTGCTCAGGGATGGCATGAAGGCGGACGGGGAAGATCCCTGCGGGATATATTTCGGCACCACTACAGGACATCTGTATTACAGCAGAAATGCAGGTGACAGCTGGTCCTGCATCAGCAATATTCTCCCGCCTATATTTTCAGTTGAAGCATCACATGTATAAAGTAAGGTGCATTCAAGTAGATCCACAGAAGTAAAGATAGGCCAGTTTCATCTGATCGTCTGGCATGGTTTAAGGCTCTCTTCGCACGAGAATTCGTGTTTGATACACTTCATAACAGTGCTCTATACATCTGACGCCGCGTCTCTCAGGTTAAACGTTAGCTCCGTGGGTTTTTGCATAATGGGCGTCTTGTGAAGCAGTTTTCCTTCGTGAAACCAAAGAATCCACTTAGTGGATTTACTATTCACTTCCCTAATATGACTCATACAAACTGGGTTCTGAAGCACAGGACGAAAGGAACGCATGTGATCAGGCGTGGTGACAGGTACTATCCCTAAAAGGTCACGAGCGTATGGAACAGGGAGAAGGGGAGAAGGAAACACAAGGCGATGAGGGATTACTTCCAGGCACAGCACAGGATGGGCACCATTGCAGTGATCACAGACCTGGATGAGGAGGGGGAGCGCATATTCGAGCTGCTGGAGTCAAGGGTTGACATAGAGCAGCTCTATGACACATTCAAGAACATTGTACACGCAGACCGCTCGTGCATGCGCGACGACTGCCAGCTGAACGGCTGGCTGGTCGTCAATTTCATTGTCATGGTGCTCTAATACCGCATACACAAACTGCTTGCTTCACACGATATGCTGAATAAGTATTCGCCGATGGACGTGCTCGAGCATCTGTCAAGGGTCCAGATGCTCAGCGTCGATGGGCAATGGATAATGACGGAGATACCGAAGAAGACAAGAGAGATCATAAACAAGCTGGAGATACCTATTATTCACAATTGATGGAGTTATGGGTTAATGGCCGAGATTGCGAAGATAAACTGTTGCTGCAAGGACTGATTTTGCTTTCAGGTTCTCGAACAATCGCGAAACCTGTTGTCTTTCAACAAATGATCGTATTTGCTCCGGAAAGTCACAATGAGGCTAACGCACCGATGGCAAATATATTACTCGACGAATAGATTATATGGACCCAGCGGGATTTGAACCCGCGGCCTCCGCCTTGCGAAGGCGGCGATCTGTAGCGGCTGCCGCTGCAGCATCCACTGATCTATGGGCCCAAAGCTGTCTATCCATTGGCTGAATGCCTCGCAGAAGATATGTTCAGCGACCTCGTTCTGCTGACACGTTCGACAACCATTTCCGTTATTTTAACCGAATGCCCTGTGTAGGAGTCGGGATCCAGGAGTTCCATGACCTCCTCTTTGCTCAGGACCTTCATCACCTCTGCAGATGACAGCAATGCGTCTCCGAATGTTATTCCCTTCTCTTCCGATTTCATGGCAATCTTCCTGATGATTTCATGCGCCTCCTGCCTTCCGTAACTGTCTGCAAGCCTGAGCATGAATCTCTCCGCCATGACGATACCCCTGACATTCTCTATGTTTCTGCGCATCACTTCCCTTTTCACGAGAAGTGTCCGGAACAAATCCGATGTCTTGTAAACGATATCGTCGGCAAGGACCATTACATGCGGAAGAATTATCCTCTCGGCGCTGGAATTGGTCAGATCCCTTTCATGCCACAGTATCATGTTTTCCAGGGAGGGTGTGACAAATGCACGCGCGATCCTTGCGAGACCGCATATGTTTTCCGCCTTCACCGGATTCCTCTTCTGTGCCATGGTGGAACTGCCCACCTGTCTGGCGGAATCGAAATATTCCTCCACCTCGTCTATTTCAGTCCTCTGCAGATTTCTCACTTCGGTTGCCATCTTTTCGCATGTGGTGACCAGATTCGACAGGACTGAAACGAGCTCTGCGTATCGGTCCCTGCCCACGATCTGGCTGCTCGCCTCCTCATATCCTATACCGAGTTTCTTCATGACGCCGCTCTGCAGCCTGAAGAATTCGGCGCCGAAGGAGGCACCAGTACCGACTGCTCCCGACATCTTGCCAACGACGGCCCTCTTCTCGCACTCTTCCAGTCTTTCAAGCTGCCTGTCAATCTCAGAAAGGAAGACGGCAAGTTTCAGTCCAAATGTAATCGGCAGCGCAGCCTGACCGTGTGTCCTGCCGAGCATCACGGTAGCCCTTTCCTCCATCGCCCTCTTCGCAATCACGCGCTCCAGTTCTATGACGCCCTTTCTGATGAGCCCGATTCCCTCCCTGAGCTGGAGTGCAGTGGATGTGTCGATGATGTCATTCGATGTCGCGCCATAATGCACGTAGGGAGATCCCTTCCCCGACACCTCGCTAAGCGCCCTGACCATTGCCATTACGTCGTGGTTTATCTCAGCCTCAATCTCCCTTACCCTTTCGATTTTGACCGAATCACCTGCGACTGCCGAACCAATGGCCCTTGCAGCCTGCTTTGGAATAAGGCCGCGCTCAGCCTCCGCACTCGCTAGCGCACTTTCCACCTTCAGCATGTACCGTATCTTTGCCTCTTCGCTGAATATTGCCTTCATTTCCTCCCTTCCGTAACGGAAGTCGAGTGCACATACAGTCATGCGGGTTCCGCAGGTTGAGATTCAGTAGACCATTAATAGTGTTTCCATCAAAACAGGACAGTTTTTCAGCTCCCCGGGTGCGCCCGCCACGATGACGGCTCATGATGTCTGCTTCAGCGGGGCCGATTTATTGCTCTGTTTGAGAATCTGACAGGAAGATATACTATGTGGATTGGAAAGTCTGAAATGTAAACGCGGGCCAATGGTTTCAAATTCAGGCAGAATCTATACCCTTTGCCTGCGGGCAGGATGTTACAAAATGGACTACGCTGAAAGACATGGGGCCCTTCCTCCCGAACTTCTCAAGTTCATGGAAGCTCCAGGAGGGCATTCGCTTGTAATCAAGGGGGAAGCAGGAACCGGGAAGACAACGCTCGCCCTTCAGCTGATCGAGACGATGGCAAGCAGTGAAAATCAGTATTACCTTTCCTCCAGGGTTTCAGACGAATCACTGTTCAGGCAGTTTCCGTGGCTGAAGGAAACAACGGAAAAGGTGAAACTACTGAAGGCGGGCAAGGCATTTCTCCTGCACATGACATCTTCCGTGAAGCGTGTGGATCCTGAAGGAGCGGATCTGGTGAAGCAGACAGAAATGACGGACCTGGGGCCGGCTGTCGAGTTGCTCAGGGCTCTCAATGAGTCGGACGAAAAGCTCACAGTTGACAGAACGGAACTGCACAGGCTTGAGGGCCAGATCGAAGAAGGCTCAATCTCGGCATCGGAAGAAGTGTCGCCCACACGTATTTCATTCGACAGCGGCTCCGTGGACCTTGTCCTGGGCAGGCTCCTGCCTGAGCTGGAGGTTGCATATGACAGGGTTGAGGAGAGGCTCCCCGAACGCAGCCTCGTGGTGATAGACAGCATTGACGGGCTTGGGGAGAAGTACGACATTCCCCCCGAGAGGTTACTCACAGTGATACAGAAGGACATAGTGGAAGGTTCCGGCGCAAATGTCGTTTACGTTCTGGAATCGGCCGGGGGCACGCATATGGATTACCTTGGCGACGGTGTGGTTTCACTGTCAACAAGGGAACTCGCCGGACGCAGGGGAAGGATAATGCAGCTTGAAAAACTGAGGGGAGTGAAGGTTGACAGGCACAAGTACATGTTCACGCTTGTCAACGGAAGACTCGAAACATTCCCTCCTTCCCCCAACCAGATTCAGCAGCCGGAGAGAAAGTGGAGGTCGGTACAGAATCCGGGCACGGAAACAGCATCATTCGGATCAGTTCAGCTCGACAGGATTTTCGGTGGCCTTCCTTACGGCAGTGTCACACTTATCGAGGTTGGCGCAAACGTGCCGTCCGTCTATTCTGACATAATTCAGGACGCGCTGGTAGCCAGTTTTGCCTCCAGGAACAACGGCGTGGCATGGATTCCCTCCAGGAAGGCAAGCTATGACCTCCTGCACGACAGGATTTCGGGAATGATAGGCGAGGGCAGGTTTGAAAAGAACGTGCGCATATTCGAGCAGAGCTCGGCCGCGCCCACAGACATTCCGTACCTGATATCCCTGGAAGGCAACAAGCTTCTGACGGATCTCAAATGGGAGACCATAGAATACAATCTCTCTGATTCGAACCATCCTTTCCTCTCCCTTCTCGGATTCGACATACTCGAATCAATGTATGGAAAGGAGGACGACAGCGGCCTGCTTGACGGTCTGGTGGAACATGTCGGTGCAATCAGGAGGGGAAAGCATGTCATGGTTGCGCAGGCTCTGAGCTCGAGCAGGCTCTATCTCCAGTGGCTCAGCGACATATCGCTGATGCACATAAAACTCGAAAACATAGAGGGGACAGTCGTTCTTTACGGTATGAAGCCTTTCACCCAGTTTTACGGCATGCTGCCCGATCCGGCAATGGACGACAACCTGCCGGTGAATCTCGTTCCCGTTTCCTGACGGGGTGAAAATATGGCGGCACCCCACCCTCAGTCCGCGGCCGTCCGCTCAAAGACGGCAGTTGGGTTTTATTTAAGTAGTTAAATAAAGATTTAAGTTCATAATGGAGGCATCATGCATCATCAGGCGGCAGCATTCAGATGACGCCATTCATATATTCCCAGTTGCTGACGGACGAATATGCGGCAAAGATAATGACCGCAATAATGAAGGTTCCCAAGTCAGCCCAGGAACTCTCGGCCGTCTACGGCATACCCATTGCCGCTTGCTACAGAAGGATCAAGCTGCTTGAAAAATACGGATTGATTGAATGCAGGGAGAGAAGGCTGTCGCAGCAGGGAAAGCGAATCAACTATTACATCTCGGTCGTCAGGAACGCATACATCTTCTTCGAAGACGGCAAGCTGCGCGTAAGACTGGATCTTGTTTCCGGCGTGTCCAGGGAATTCGAGGACAAAACCGACGAGGGCGGCGTCTGACAGCCACTGCGCGTGCGCATCGGAACGAATTGGTTATATATTGTCTCAATCTTGTTTCAGACGCCAGGCTTGACCGGGGCGCTCGGCGTGCCCTTGTACACCGAAATCGTCGATAGCGGGGGTGACAGCCTGCAGAGGCGTAACCATGACAGCATTGGCCCAGTGTGTGACAGTGAGGCTTCGTCCGCCGGGGCGCGAGGAGCCGGGACGACATGCCCGGAGGGGCGTGACTCCCGGAATGATCGCGGGCACCAGGCCAGGCCCTGACGGGAGCATCCTTACCGCGGACTACGCACGCTCGGCGGGAAGCGGGGTCGAGAATCGCACTGTACACCATTGCTGAAGTGGCCGACGATGCAGGCGGCCTGGTTTGTTCCGCCGGTCCGGCAGCTATAGTGTCAGCTGCTTCGTGTCGAGTGAAAGATGCGATATCCTGAAGCCTGTGGAGACGAGCGAAAGCAGTACGCTTCTGAACGCCTGGTCGTAATCCCCTTCAACTATGTAGGCCGGCTCGCTTTCCGGTATCCTGTAGCCGGATTTTGCCAGTATTCTTCTGGACTCCGATGCCACCATGGCGGGCGCGGGCCTGAGTTCCGGTGTCTCAGAGAAATGCATCTCGCTGAGCTCCCTCCTGAACACGGGCCTGTGGAAGAGCCTTTCCAGCGTGTAGACGGCGACGGCGCTCGAAGTTCTCGGATCAAGGCCGTTCTGCAGGCAGGCGTCCGCCACCGCTTCGTAGATTGTTATGTCCTTTCCTGAAGTCGGTATGTATATTTTCGACGGAGGAACAGCCCTCTCCCTTATCATTCCGGTATCTGTAAGCGCCCTTAGATATCCTGTCAGGACAAGGCGGTGCATGTTGATGCCCTTGGCCTTCAGTTTTCTCACGAGAGCGCTTATTGACACAGGCTCGTTCCTGAGCTCCTCGATTATTATCTCCTTCAGCTGTTTTTCAGGGCTGAACAATTTTATCCTGTTCTGTATGCAGACATGATAACAAATACTTTTCCAGTGGCTGCCGGATTCCTGCGCTGCCTGCGCATTGGAGGTATCAGGTCAGATGTAAAGCAGGCGCGGTCCTATTATCTGCCAAAGGATGAGCAGGAATATGAGAACGGAGAAAAGCGATGTAACCCTCAGCGCCACCCTTTCCCTGTTTTCGTCGCTTGCACCGGCCATAACTTTTTTCAGCAGGATCCTGAGGTTATCCCTGAACAGGTAGCCGCCGTCCAGCGGTATGGCGGGCAGCATGTTGAAAAGGCCGACCCACAAATTAATCCAGAAGATCCAGTAGCAGCTGTTGACGGCAATCCAGAACCACTGGGATGCAACACCTGTTCCGGTAAAAAGGGACTGTATCCCGGCAGGAACAGGGGACAATCCCTCGAACGGAAAAAGAAGGAACTGGAGCCCGCTCTGCAGATACCCTGAAATGGAGTTGGCGCCATAGAACGGGTTTTTCAGCAGGCCCACAAGCAGCGCCGACGGCGTCACTTCCATGCCCATGTAGGCGAGGTAGATGCCAAGGAAACCGATCTGTTTCCCCTTCGGCGTTATCCCCTCGACCGCAGCCTCGCTTGACAGCCTGATGTTCATGCTCTGCCGTGTTCCGTTATGCTGAATGAAAACAAAGGGCACCGTCTCATTCGGTGTTGTATTCTGGAATGTGGCGAGGAGGCGGTTGTAGTTGTAAATGACCGTGTTGTTCATGCTGTAGATGATGGAACCCGGCATGACTCCCGCCGCCTTTGCCGGCGAACCCGCTATTGTGCCGGTGACAACGACTCCTGCCGTCACGCTCCCGTTGTGGTATCTGCCGTTCAGTATGTACTCCATGCTGTAGTTCTTTCCGGGCACAAGTCCGTTTATGCCGTAGAACTGGGATGCGCCTGACAGTGCTGTTCCGTTTAAGGATATGATTTCGCCCCACTGCCTTATGCCTGCTGCGTAGGATGACGAATCGGTGTAAACCGCATCGGCCACAAGGCCACTGTGAATGGGTGTCGCCGTGCCCATGAGCGGGAAGACCAGGATCAGGAGGAAGACGAGCGCGAATACCATATTGGTTGCGGGCCCGACGCCGAAAACTTTTATCCGCCTGGACGGCGAGGCAGCTTCAAGCTCCTCCTGATCCGGCTCAACAAATGCGCCTATCGGGAGGATGAGCAGAAGGACGCCCATCGACTTCACCTTTATGTCCTGCGCCCTTGAAAGCACGCCGTGCGACAGCTCATGGAATACAACGGCAACAACCAGGCCCAGTATGCCGTATCCCACGGGAACGAACGGATTTATACCGGGCAGCAGCAGATATGTCTGTGGCGCCGGAACGCTCTGTTTTGGTATGCTGAATACAAGCGTCGCTTCCCAGAGAAGGAGCATAACCATCAGCACCATTCCGATTATGAATATGATGCGGGAGAGTGCTCCGTAAAAGAGCCAGAATTTCCTGGGTCGTGCAACAGAGTCCAGTGTCTTCTTCCCTCTTTCAGTCCTGAGCATCAGTATGGGTCCGGCAAAGCTGATATTGTATTTCGAGGCAAGTCCCGTTTTCCACAACGCGATGATTACCAGGAAATAGGCAATCGCCACGTACAGTGCGATGAACAGCGGATTCATTGCATACACCCCGTCAATCCGGACCGGCAGCGTCTCCGTCCGGCATCCGAAACAAGAACCGGCCCGGAGCCGCAGTGCACAAAATATGGATACGAATCACTTTTCACTGTAAACACGCGCAGTACCGCCATATTCAGACGCAAACCTTATTTTCATTCCTCTTGCAGAAGCACCATCTATAATTCTCTTTGCCCATGCCAGTTTTCTTATCTTCAGCGCAGCCGCCTTTCCCTTCTCCTTCGGATGATCGAAATCGAAACCGGCAAGATATACCGTGCCGGCGCCTAACGACTCTGCCGTCAGCACGGCACGATCGCCGTCTGTGAAGCCGCCGAAATTGAATGTTCCGCCTCCCGGTTCCCCCTGGACTGTAATCAGGCACGGGCCTCTGAGTCTTGATGCAATGCTGTGCGCTCTTCTGTAATTGTCTCCATGAAAATGGAGCAGCAGCATGCTTCCCCTTCCGTTCTGCTGTATCTCATCATCAGCGCTTCCGTCCATGTCTGTGACTATCACCCCCGAACGCACACCGAGCCTTTCCAGTCTGGTTGAAGCACCGTCCGCAGACATGATGGTCCTCCCCGCGATTATGCCTGCCCGGCTCAGTGCCCTGAAGTCAGTTTCGAGTTTTGCGCTGTTTCCCGCTACCACCACCTCCTTTCCCGTGAGCTTCCCGAGAAGCTCCAGCGAAGCGCCCGGATCCGGACAGTACAGCGCCGCAGCCTGCCTGGCCGCATCGATCGCCCTGCGTTCCGAGGCCCTGTCGAAAGAAAAATCATCCAGAATTTCCTCGTAGACGGGCATCCAATCCTGCCAGTTCATTTAAATGCCCTGGTGCTGAGTTCCGCGCCTTCTTTCTCTTCGGAAGAATCGAGCGCCGTCTCTTCCTGCCCGTGGATCGTGGAATTGAGGAGGCCGCCGAACATCGCTATCAGAATGCCCGAAACAGTTTCGACGCCTATAAGCGTCTCGTTGACAGGGCCAAGGCGGTAAAGCAGAACAATCGCGTCAAGTGCGCCCTGCAGTATCATGCCGAGCGCCACGAACATGAGGCCCACTATTATTGACGACCAGGAAATCTTCCGCTTGCTGAAGTATGTATTTGTGAAACGCCCGGTTTCAAAAACGAGCGCCGCGAACACGCCTATCCAGAGGAAGTTGTAAACGAACACGAACGCAAGTATCTGGAGAGGAACATTTCGGGCCTGGGTTACAGTCGAAGAAGCGTAGAGCACCCCGACGACTATCAGAACACCCGAAAATATTGCAAATGGCAGCAGCTGGCTCCCAGACTTCATCGCTTTCCAGAGCCTGCCGAATGCGGAGCGGAATCCCTCGGTCACGTTATATGCGTACCATGCGATGTACAGGCCGATGAGGAAGGTGATGAGGCCCGGGGCGATTCCAGAGATGTAGCCGATGCTGTGCGTATTGCTCAGCATCACAAGATCGGAAAACATCAGGAAAAAACCGTAGACGATGAGTATCGCCGAGAACGGCGAAAGCAGCTTCCTTCTGAGTTTCGGATCCTTCAGCGTCTTTATCATTATGTAGTAGAGACCCTCCGCCGTCGGCGTCTGCTTTATGAACACTCTCTTTACTGAATCGATTTTTATCCGCGAGGCTATGACCGGGTAGAAATACTCGTCTTCAGCGCCGTTGCTCACGAGTATTGCCCTGTCCGGCTTGACAGCATCCATGACTTCCTCGAGCTGTTCGGACAGTATCCTGTCCGATTCGAATCCCACATCCTGGCTTCCGCAGATCGTCGCTACCTGCACATCAAGGCCGCGCCTGAGCAGTTCGTCATACATGCCGATTGCAGAAAGGACGGTGTTTGAATCAGGATCCTCCGGATCAGCCATGCCGAGCGCCATTGCCGCTTCAAGGTTCCTCTCCCTCCCGACAAAGGGTCCCCTGAGCGACGCCTTTTCGCCTATGTCATTATCCCTGTCGACGCAGAGCACTACCGTTCGCATTTCCTGTTTAATTCAACATTTGTAAGCTATTTAAATGAATTGTTGTAAAAATCTGCACCCTCTGCTGATAACCGTCAGCGTTCCATCAAATAGATTTTTATTTGCAGTGCCCATTGTTTTCGACAGGTAACAGAACAGATGGAAACCGAAAAGAGCTACAGAACAATCTACATGACGCTGATCGGTGACGCATTGATTTTCGTTTTCTCCATAATCGTCTTCCTTTACGGGCACAGCAGGGCTGTTTTGTCAGAGTCGATTTACCAGCTCAGCGATATAGCGAGTGGTGGAATGCTCCTTTTTGCCGTATGGAGTTCTCTCAGGCCTGCGAACGAACTCCATCCCTTCGGATACGGTCTGGAGAGGTTCTTCTGGTCTTTTGTCAGCGGCGTGTTTGCATTCTCGGTGAGCGGCGTGGCGGTAATGGCCTACGGCTTCTACGGGCTTCTCGTGCCTTATCCGCTCGCAGAGTACGGCTACAGCATCCTCATACTCGCTGTTACCATCATCGTGAGCAGTTTCAGCCTCCTCTATCTGATACACAGAATAAGGAATTATTATGACAACCCAAAGAGCATAATAGAAAGGTACCACCAGGGTGTCAAAACGGTGCTGCTGCAGGATGTAATGAGCATAGTTTCGAGCGTTATTGCAATTACCGGGATAACGCTCGCACTTTATGAGGACAATACACGATATGACGCGATTGCAGCAATAGCAAACGGCCTTCTTCTGCTGGTTACCGGCATCACGCTTGCTGCGGAGGGAAGGGAACTGCTGATAGGGAAGGGGCTTACAAAGGCACAAATGGCAAGTATTGCACAGGACATACTGAAACTGCCTTTTGTGCAGCTTGTAAGGGACATCAAGACAATATATCTGGGCCCCGAGAGTCTTATGATGGTTGTCAGGATCAATTTTTCAGACGGCCTCAACACAGACGAACTCGAGAAGGCCATAGACAGGGTCCAGAGCGAACTCAGGGGGAAAATAACTGAGCTGAAGCATGTAATCATAGAGCCGGAAAGCTGAAACTCGAATTCCTGAAGCAAGTGTTATCTATCCGCCGGAAGCTCTGCCCTGAATTGTGAATGACGCATACATTGCGGCCGCTGCTGCGGCACTTTCTGCCTTTCTGATCGCTTCCTGCCAGGATTTGCAAACCAGGGAGGTATCGGATTTGCTCTGGATATTTTCCGGTCTGGTGGGAGTGGTCATATCGGCCGTTATGCTGCTGGGAAACGGATCCGATGCCTTTCCCGCTGTTCTTGCCATCCTTTTCCCGGCCTTCCTGTTCGCGGACATATTTTTGGACTGGGATACCCTGTTCCGGAGGAACGGAAAAATGCTGAGATATGCGGCGGGCGCATTGTGCGGCATCAGTACACTCTACTCAGTCTACAGCCTGCCCTCCGTTGCTTCAGTGGACATTGCCGCATCCGAATCGCTCTGGATACTGTTCATCCTTCTGCTGTTTTATATTGACGTGATCAGGGGAGGTGCCGACGCAAAGGCACTCGTCAGCCTCGTACTGCTTTTCCCTGTCTACCCTGTTCCGGTTATAGGTCGAATCCCTCCGTCATTCGAATCATTTACCTTTCCTTTCTTCCTGAATGTGCTGCTTCTTGCGGCCGTGCTTTCTCTTCTGGTTCCCGTCTTCCTTTTCTTCCGGAACGCTTCACGCGGGGATGTATCGATTCCCAGGATGTTCGTCGGATTCCGGAAGGATGTGGCGTCGGTGAATATGGAGAAGGAGTGGCTGATGGAATCGCCGGACGAGTCAGGCAGACCCGTGAGGCTTAAAAGACTCGGTCGTGCGGACGAGGAGGAGACGCTGGACAGGATACGATCCATCGGCTGGAAGACTGTATGGGTTTCACCGAAAATTCCCTTCATCGTGTTCCTCACTGCCGGACTGGTCCTGACGCTGCTGTCAGGCAGTGTCATCGTGTACCTCTGACCATTTTTCCATGCCTGCAGTCCGCGCGGTAGAAACATTCGCCGCACAGCGGATTTTTCCTGCAGAATCTCTTCGAATGTTCAACAATCAGGGCATGAAGCTGCTGCATATCGCGGAACTCCTTGCCTGTGCACTTTTCAACGGCCAGCTTGATGCTGTCGTAAGCAGCATTTTCATCAGCGATGCCGATTCTGTGGAAAAGGCGGCGTGTGTATGCGTCAACAACGAATGAAGGGATACCGCAGGCGTACAGAAGCATCGAGTCTGCTGTTTCATTGCCTATGCCCCTGATACCCAGCAGAAGCTTTCGCGCTTCATCTTCGCCCATTCTACCCAGACGTGTAATGTCCCCTCCGAAATTCTCCATTGCAAATTTCGAAAATGCGATCAGTGTCCTCGCCTTCTGGCGGTAGAAACCGCTCGGACGTATGAGCTGCTGAATTTTTTCTGTTCCTGCACTCACAACGGCATATGGCGTGATCCCTATCCCGGCCCTTATGTTTTCCAGTGCCCTCTCTACGTTCCTCCAGCTCGTGTTCTGCGTCAGGACAGCACCAACACAAACTTCAAAAGGACTTTCAGCCGGCCACCATCCGAAACGACCGTAGAATGTGCTGCATTTTCCGTAAAGCCTCAGTATTTCAGCGCATGCGGTGCCGGAACCGTCAGGTGCTTTTCCCCCTGAGGCTGTCGTAACCTCTTGCCGGAATACTTTTCCTTTTGCCGGCCTCAGTGATGTACACCCCCTTCCCTTCCGTAACCCTTCCAATGACATGAACGTCCCCGCAACCCTCTTTTCTCAGCCTCCCGATGTCCAGTCCGCTGTCGGCCGTGAAAAGCAACTCATAGTCGCCGCCCCAGCATAATGCCATTTCCCTCCACTTTGATGCACTCATTCCAGGAGGCGGGCGACTGCTGTAAAACGGAATGCTGTCGGCGTCTATTTCCATGGCCGTGCCGCTCGCTTCGCTTATGTAATGCAGTGAAAGCGCGAGACCATCGGTGATGTCTGTTGCCGAGTGGACCTGTCCGCTCCTGGCAAGCGCAATGCCTTCCTCTATCCTGGGGCGCACCTCACAAATTCCCGGGACGGATCGCATGCCGCTCCTCTTCAATGAGTACGAGTAGGCTGCCCTTCCCATCAAACCGGTGACCGCAACAACATCTCCGGGTTTCGCACCGCTTCTGAGGAGTGGTGCTCCTTCGGCTTCCCCTATGAGCGTTATCGATACGGTGAGTTCATGAGCACGCTTCGTGTCTCCGCCAAGCACGCTTACGGTGTGCTCCCTTGCAACCTCCGATATTCCACGTGCGAGCGAATGGGCATTAGCCGGTGTCATTCCCTGCGGAAGCCCAAGCCCTGTAAAGGCATACAGCGGTCTGCCTCCCATCGCGGCAATATCGCTGAGATTGGCCGACATTGCCATTCTTCCCTTCTTGCGATAGGTGTCGCAGTACTTCAGGTGCGTGGACTCAAAGAGCATGTCGGTCGTCACAAGCAGTTTTCTACCGCCGATTCCGATTACCGAACAGTCATCTCCCATTCCCAGCGGAGGGGCGGGAGAATCGAATATACTCCGCAGGGAGTTTATCAGCTGCCTTTCATTCATTTCCTTCAAACAGAGTTCCATCCCGGCGTTCAGCCGGGAATGAGACATCATGTGCTGCAATTCATAATTTTCCCTTCTCCTTACCCACTGCGCCTCCCGCACCGTCTTAGTCTGAAATCTGTATTTCGGACAAGTGTTGCGCGCTTGCACTGCAACCGGATGTGAAGGGTGTCGGAACGACGTGCTGATTTCATGCCTGAGGCTGGTCAAACTGTCAGCCAGATGCGTTTATTTCCCCGGAGAGGCCATCCGGCAGGGCTCACGCAGGCTGTGAGAACAGACCTTCACTCTGCTTACTGAAAAATCGTTCTTTCCGGCAGACTGTTTCAAACAAGTTAGGAAGAATCGCATTTTCCCCGGATGCCCGATGCGCATCAACCCTTTTGGCGGATTCGCAGAACATATTCTCTGTCTGCTCAGAAGACAACATCAGACTGTTACGCATGTGATCATTCCTGTCCTGCCGGATTTTCCGGTCTAAATAAAATAGTAGTTAAGACAATATGTGCGAGAGGTAATTTGCTTGACAGATGTTGTTACCAGAAAACTGAGTGATGTGCATCTCAAGGACGGCGTCCTGATTGAAAGCTCCACCGGCATCGGAATGGTGGCCGGCATCGCCGCAAATCATATAATTGCGAGCAATTCAATGAATCAGGTTGCAGCCATGGACTCGGATGACTTTCCGCCCGTGTCCATGGTTTATAACGCGAGGCCCAAACTTCCGTCGAGGATATACTGCTCGGAAAAGCTGAACATGGCGATATTCACAAGCGAGATACCGCTGCCTCCCAGGACGCACAGACCGGTTGTCAGGGAACTGATAAAGTGGGGACTCGACTCCGGATGTAAAATCTTTGTTTCGCTCGACGGTCTTTCAGCCGAGGATGACACCAGACCGCTTGCAACCAAGCCGCGTATGTGGGCCGTTGGCACGACGGACAATGCAAGAAGGATGATAAGCGATGCAAAGCTCGACGTTCTCGATACAGGAATGATTTCCGGTGTTTCAGCAATCATGCTGAACGAGGGGAGAATGGGAAATCATGATGTGATAGGGCTGTTTGCCGAATCCATGGTCGACGTTCCGGACGCGGCGGCCGCCGCTGCTGTGGTCGAAGGACTCAACAGCCTGTTCAAGCCGTTCAATTTTTCAATAAGACCTCTTCTGGCGGAAGCCGTTCAGATACAGGCACAGATGGAAAAGGTGAGGAAGCAGGCGGAACCCGCAATAAAGGAGCCGTACGGCCTTTACAGCTGAACGGAAATTCTGCTGCAAACCCTTTTTAAGCTGCAGCAGGATAGTACGGTGACGGATGAAGGAAGCAACCCTTTTCGAAATCGCGGACAACGGCAGGATAAGATGCACAGCGTGCGCCAGGTACTGCAGACTTGCCGAGGGACAGACCGGTCTGTGCGGCATAAGGCAGAATGTGGGCGGGAGACTGCAGCTGCTTGTTTATGGAAGGGTGATCACCGGGCACATAGACCCCATAGAGAAAAAACCGCTGGTCCATTTCAATCCCGGCACACGTATATTCTCTATTGCCACAACTGGCTGCAACTGGCTCTGCCATTACTGCCAGAATTTTGACATAAGTCAGAGGAGAAAGGTGGAAGGCGCGGAACTCCGGCCCGCCGAAGTTGTGGAAATGGCAGTGAAAAAGAACTGTGAGGGCATTGCCTACACATACAATGAACCTTCAATCTACACTGAGTTTGCGGAAGACATTGGCAGGATTGCACGATCTAGAGGACTGTTCAACCTGTTTGTGTCAAACGGATACGGGACTCCGGAAGGTGTCAGCCATCTTTCAACGTTCCTCGACGCGATAACCGTTGACTTCAAGGGAAATGCAGAAAGGAATTTTGTAAGGAAATATATCGGCATTCCAGACGCCGGACCTATTTTCACATATCTTGACGAGATAAGGAATAAGACGAATATACATGTGGAGTTCACGGATCTCATTGTGCCTGGCGTCGGTGACAGCCTCGCGGAGGCCGAAAAACTCTGCAGATGGATTTACGACAGCTACGGACCGGATGTGCCCATTCATTTCCTCCGCTTCCATCCGGACTACAGGATGATGGATTTCCCCTTCACTCCTGTTGAGACGCTTGAAAGGCACTACGAGGTTGCCCGCGCCCAGGGGCTCAGGTATGTCTATATCGGTAATGTGCCAGGGCACAGGCTTGAGAGCACATACTGCCCGGGATGCGGCAGTGTCGCAATCGGCAGATACGGGTTTGAAATAACATCATGGAATCTTGACGGCAGGAACAGGTGCATGAAGTGTTCCTACCAGCTTCCGGTCGTGGGAAGCCTGGGTGCAAACTACCGGCGAAAACGCTTCGAGTCTGTTTTCGACATTTCCATCAACTGAGCGGCCTGCGGCAGCTCGGCAGAGCTCGTCCCGGTTCCAGCGCCATTCAAAAAGTCAGTGCCGCAATCTGCAGCTCTTTACGGATGCATGTTTATAATCCATCATTGCAATACTCTGATTATGAAAACACGTGTTTACCGCCTTTCAGTGACGTTCGAGGCACCGAGGACGTTTGTCTACGACTGGTGCACCGATTACAGGGAAGACGACGCAAAGCTGATCGGCGCAACATGGACGAGACATATTTTTGAAAAGACAAAGAGCACGGTTGTATGGATAGCACATTACAATACCGGCGGCAGGAGCACTGAGGGCATCAGGATTGTGTCCCTGAAACCCAAGTCGTCCTGGCATCTTGTTGATTATGATGACGGCGTCAACGAGATAGGCGACTACACGTTAAGCGAAGATGGGCGCAACCGCACTGTCCTCAACATGGTGTTCCGCGAAACCTTCAAGACAGGTGAACCCGAGCCGGCCTCTACATTCGAGGCAAGGGTCGGTGCAATGTGGGCCAAATACAGGGCCGCACTGGAAATGGATTATGCCGTATCGAAAAGGAACAGGCGGAAGAAGCAGTAGCAGAAAGGCTCACTGCTCCTGCTTTATCCTGAAATAGGGATTGGCAGTGCCTGGCTTCTGCAGGTAAATCACGCTGTTTGAGTTCTCCATAAGTTCGGCCACAGCATCTTTCGCAATGCCTGCGTTCCTGGCAAGGGACGCATACAGTCTGCTGGTTCTGATGAGCTGCGCAGGGAACTTTGTCATATCCCTTATGTATTCCGGCATCATTTCAAATATGAACCGCGTTGCGTCAGAAACAAGCTTCTCTTTTCTCTCATGTACGGCTCTCCGCCCCATCTTCGAGAGCAGGTATTTTCTGACATAGAAGGAATAATTGGCATAGAACTGGACAAGCTGGACAACTGCAGGATGCACCTTTGTCTTCATGACCGGCGTAAGAACATCATACCTGTCCCAGTCAAGCGTAAAGAGCCTGCCGTTCCTGAGTGCATCGTCGAACACCCTTGTACCGGGAAGCGGGGTGTATATGCTGAACTGTACGGCATCAGCACCGGCATCCGCCAGTTTGTTCGAAAACCTGACCGTCGTAATCATGTCCCTGAGCCTTTCGTACGGCGCGCCGATCATCATGCCGCACAGTACAATCACGCCGTTTCCGCTGAGTATCCTTACGGCGTCCACAGACTGCGGCGTAAAAATACCCTTGTGCATTTTGCGAAGGATCTCCTGGCTGCCGGACTCGATGCCCATGAAGGCCACGCTCATGCCTGCCTCAGCTCCCTTCCTTATCAGCTCCGGATTCTTTGCTGTCACGTCGGCCCTCATCTGAACGATCCATCTGAAATCAAAACCGTTATCCATCATTGACCGGAAGAGCAAAGCCCTCTGCTTTGTGTTCGGGAAAACGATGAATATGTCATCCGTAAAGAATATCCAGTCGTAGCCGAATTTTTCAGCGTTGTGCATCTCCTCAATAATCCTCGCGTTTGACTTGTTCCGCCACTTGTTACCCCATGTCGGCGTGACAGAGCAGAAATCGCATGCATACGGACAGCCGCGTGATGTTTCCAGGCAGAGCACCCTGCTCTCCTTTCCGAAAACCGAGAAGGTGTACTTTGAAGCATCTATCAGTTCCAGTGCCGGAAATGCAAGCGTGTCAAGATCCTCGATAAGCCCCCTCCGGCCTGTGCGGACGAACTTCCCCTTGGCCTTGTAGACTATTCCAGGAATGAGGCCGAGGTCTGTGCCGGCATCCACGGCAGATGCTATTTCGGCGAAAGTGAAATCGCCTTCCCCCAGGACGACGATGTCAAACCCCTCCCGCAGAAGATCATTGGGAAGGAAGGTTGCATGATGACCTCCTGCCACGATAACAGTATCAGGAAAACGCTGCTTCACTCTGCGAGCAATTTCGCAGGAGGTGCCGTGTGCCGCGGTCGCGTGGATTGTGATGCCTATCATGTCAGGCCTGAATGCCGAAATCTCGTCGAGCACCCGCTCCACTGTCATGCTCTCGGCCTCCATGTCGATAATCCTGATGCTGGAGTTGTCGAGTCTCTGAAGCTCACCGGCGAGCTGAAGCAGCCCGAGCGGGGCAGGGAGGAATCCCCATTTGGTCAGATATGCACTGCCGGACGGATTCGTAGGCCTTATCAGCACTGTCCGCATCGTTAAGCAATTAACTGTTTCAGTATAAATCTTTGGTCAAAATGTATTATCTGAAATCCATGTAGAATAAAATTACTAAGTATCAAGGTGAGACCAGTATTCATTCGAAAGCCGGAACGCCCGCCAGCCTCTCCGTTTCACGATTAAACTGTCAAAAGGCCGGCAGCAGGCAACAGTATTGGGCAACCGGCCGGATAAAAAAAACAATCGCTCAGACGAAATGGCAGAAAGGTGTTTAATGTCCGGCAGTTTCAGGCTTATCTGCTTCAGACAGTTATTGAAGTTACCAGACTCTGATCCCCGGAGTCCTGTACCACGCCATTTGCCAGCTCAAACCTGACCCTGAGTCTTCCGTCCTCAAATGACATATAGGCATTCTTGAGCTGCGACTGGTAAACGCTTATGCGCTTGCCTTCTCTTGTAAGCCGCCGCTCGATACAGGAGATGAGACCCATCTCTTCAAGGAGCCTTATTTTCCTGTAGCAGGCCGCAATGGGTATCCCGAACAGCTCGGAGAGATCTATTGCAGTTCTCGGCTTCCGCATCGTTCCCACAAGTATCTTTACCGCATATTCGTCGGTCATCAGTTGCATTGCTTCAAAAGGTTGCATTTCCCTCGCCTTTTTTGGGGAGAGGCAATTATGCAGTATATAAGCTGTAACAGGTCATTATCACTCTTGATTTTGCAAGGTGCCTTCCCTGTGGACGGCAACGGTTGAGGGCCAGCATACCGTATGGAAACGTAAAATACCCGGACGCCCTTCAACCAATATTGAGATTCAAACAAAGCAGCTGTCCGGAGTGCGGTTCCGCCGACACAAATGTCACCAGGAAGGGCGGAACGAGATGGTTCAGGTGTGCCAGTTGCGGCTTTACGGTGACACGGAGGACCGTCAGGAAATGTCCCAGCTGCGGCTCAACGGATCTGTATTATGAAGCAGGCATGATTACAGGGCAGAAATATCACTGCAAGAGATGCAATTACATCGGTCCCCTCGTGTTTGAAGAGGATGTTGAGGAGCGAATCAGCGGCGAAGGTGTCACGCGAACATAGGGCCAGCTTCACCTGCAGGGGTATGCGGCATTTCTTCGCCGAGCACCTTGGAAATGCTCTTTTCGAAATCTGACATCAGAACGCTGTCCCTGTTATCCCTGATGGCGAACATGCCAGCTTCTGTGCAGATGGCATGTATGTCCGCCCCGGTAGCGCCTTCAGTTTTGACCGCAAGCTCATCAAAATCGATCGAATGGTCCGTGTTCATCTTCACGGTGTGTATCCTGAAAATCTCCTTTCTGGCCTCCACCCCGGGAGGCGGCACCTTGATGATCCTGTCAAAGCGGCCCGGTCTCAGAAGCGCATCGTCCAGTATGTCCGGTCTGTTTGATGCCGCAATTATCTTGACATTGCCGAGGGGATTGAAACCGTCCAGTTCGGCGAGCAGCTGCATCAGTGTGCGCTGTACTTCCCTGTCACCTGAAGTTGCCGCATCTAGTCTCTTCGCGCCGACGGAGTCAAGTTCATCAATGAAGACGATGCTTGGTGCCTTCTGCTTGGCCAGTTCAAAGAGTTCCCTGACCAGTCTAGCACCCTCCCCTATGTATTTCTGGACAAGTTCAGAGCCGACAAGCCTTATGAAAGTGGCATTAGTGTTGTGTGCAACTGCCTTTGCTATCAGCGTCTTGCCTGTGCCCGGCGGACCGACCAGCAGAATGCCCTTTGGCGGCTCGATGCCTATTTTCCTGTAGAGTTCTGGGCGAAGCAGCGGGTCCTCCACCGCCTCCCTGACTTCGACCAGCTGTTTCTCAAGACCGCCTATCTCCGCGTATGATGCATCAGGCTTGTCTATAACTTCTGCGCCAGTGACTATTGGATCAAGAGACGAGGGAAGCAGACCCATTACTGCGAGCGTCTGTTTGTTCAGCGCTACCCTTGCGCCGATCTCTATATCTGCCGCATCAACATTGTCCGAAATGTTGACAACAAAATCCGGTCCTGTCGAACTCTTTACAACGACACGTCCGTCGGCCAGGATGTCCCTGATGTTTCCAATGATAAGAGGCGGCGCCTTGAGCCTGTCAAGCTCATTTTTCAGCCTTTTGAGCTCTCTTTGAAGCCTGTCCAGCTCACTCTGAACATATCTTTTTTCGCCTTCGACCCTTCTTGCCTGCTCCATCAGCTGTGTGTTCCTTTCCTCGAGAAGAAGCAGTCTTCTGTAAATCTCATCCTCGCTGTCGATCCTGGTCCCTTCAGACAAAATTTATGCACCTCATGCCGTCTTAAAATTCTAGTGGCTTATTGGTCTCCGTTAATTAAAAACTTTGTGATAGAAAATCATCGTCCAAAATGCCTGCTAGCAAATGTTAGATAGTATGTTCTATGTAACATGGATACAGAGTTGAGAGAAATGGATATGAGATTTTTGAGTCGCCTTCGGACTGCATTGAGACAACTGCAGAGTGCTGCGCGTACCTGTCACGGGAGGTGTGAATCTGGCAGTCTGTGAAATGTGCGGCAGGGAATCGGGAAAACTGATCAGGGTGAAAATAGAAAACGCCATAATGATGGTTGGACAGGAATGCGCAAGGTTCGGCAAGCCCGTCGACCTGCCTGCAGCAGCATCACGCTCAGTTACGAAGGGCCGGAAAATTGTTCCCGGACCCAAGGCCCGGCCGACGGCCGTTAGCTCTTCCGTGAAAGAAACCCCGGACGCACTAGACAGCATCGGTGAACTCGCCCCTGATTTCCCGAAGAGAATTATGAAAGCAAGAAATTCGCTCGGCCTGAAGCAGGAGGAACTCGCAGCCAGACTCAATGAAAAGAAAAGCGTTATCCGCGATCTGGAGGCAGGCACCCTTGTCCCCACCGACTCACTGATAAGGAAGCTCGAAAAACAGCTCAAAATAACGCTTATTGAAGAGACCAGGCATGAATTCACTGTACCGCAGGCGAAGAGGCGTGAGCTTACTCTTGGCGATTTCATTGAAAAGTGATTCGCAGTACTGGCAGGACATGCCTTTTCAGGTGTCGCCGCCGGCGTAAGTGCGCTGCAGCTCATCCAGGGCCAGACCGGCAAACTCCTCCATCTCCAGGCCCTCTTTCAGTCCGACAAGTATGGCGGCAGTGGCCGTTTCGATATCCATCTCTTTTTTCATCCTGTTGATTTTACCCATCACCTCGCTTTTGCTCTGTTTCAGAGAGGAAGCAATGAATTCAACGACTTCAGAGACCAGGTCCGCACCCTTCAGCACAATGCTTTCGTCAGGCTTAATCACATGTCTTATGTGCCTGTCGTCCACATCGAAAGCGGGAGCATATCCCTGTTCCCGGGCTACGAGCAGGCGCGCCGTCTTTGCATTGTGGAAAAAGACTTCGGCCTTTTCGGGAGGAAACCATCGAAGTTCCATCGAGCAGGTGAATTTTATCTCCTCTTCTGTAAGCGTCTTCTTCCCCTTCCTCCTGTAGATCGCTGCCACGGCTTCCCTGAGTTTTTCGGTGTCAGTCATTGTTTTCGAGCAGCTCCTTCACACTTGCTATTCTGCCTGCAACCGACAGGCCGGCAGCTTTCATTTCGGCAGTAATCCTATCGAACCCGTCCGCGACTTCATCCGTCCGGATCCAGAGCTCAAGATTCAGGCCTTTCAGCGAGCCCATTACGTCCTGCGCCGCGGTCGGCGAGGCAATCGCCGTTCCGTATCCTGTCCCAACGAGTCTCCTCAAAACAAGATTATCCCATTTCGATCTTGTGTATCCCGTGACCCGGTCGGGGTAATCTGCATCAATATCTATCACTACGCTGTCAGTCATCCTGATTGCCTTTTCATATTCTTCGTCCCTGAAGTAGGCGTTGCCGACAACCACCTTCTGAGCACCAGAAACCAGCGGATCTATCAGGCTGTCGGCATATCTGAGTCCTCCCTCGTACCATATGCCGACTTCTTCCGCCATGTCCTGAAGAACGTCCAGCTGCTGTTTGTTTTTGTTAAGGCTGTCGAGATCGTGCATGAGGAGCAGATCGCTTTCTCCCTGTATCGCATCTATTATGTCGAACGGATCTGTCCTTTCATCGTCTATGAGTGCATATCCTTTCGTCAGATCGAATTCGATAATCCTTCTTTCGGTCATCGGCATCCAGGAGTGACAATTGAGCTGATTATTAAATATGATGCAGTCGTAAATAGGCAACGCTTCAGGACAGCACAAACCAGCCGGACCTGTATTCTGAAATGGCCACAGAGTTATATCGGAAATTGAGGTCAGGCATGCCCGGTCAGGCCGGCGGCCTTGCATCTTATACCTGTAATGTTGTCAATAAATGTCAAAAGCCGCTTTGGCAGTGTTTTTTCCGGCCCCACAACCGTTGCATATTGCCGAATAGAGTGAATTCGAAGGCCGCAGGTCATTGGCACAAAGGTCGTTCGAGAATTCTATTTTTGAGCAGAAAGTCCGCAGAACAGGCGACCGGATGTGATATCAATTCTGGTATTCGGCATGTGCAATCCGCTGTGCGAATACAAATTCCCAATAAATCCATAGGGTTCAACTCCGTCCGCATAGCGAATGGACGGGACTTGCGCCTTCCTTCCGCACTCGGTATATTGAGGCAAACGCTTTTGCAGCGGAATGAAGTGCCTGTTACCCGGGTGATCGGGTAATTCCTGAAAAATCATTTGATGAACTTATTGATGAGGCGCTGTCGTGGCAGTTTTCCGGATGGGACTTCTCATATCTCAGGGGAAGACTGGTCGAGGAACCTCCTCCATGGAACTACAGTGCGATAGTGAAAGCGCATTTTCCCGGTGCCAATGTAATGGTTGATCTGGGAACAGGGGGAGGGGAATTGCTTTCACACTTGATGCCGCTGCCGCCATTCAGCTGTGCAACGGAGGGATATGCACCCAACGTCCCTGTAGCGCGGAAGAAGCTTGCCCCGCTTGGCGTGGAAGTGATAAGAACGTTTTGCGATGACAATTATGCTGTCCCGCAGAGAGGCGCTCTCCCGTTCAGGGATTCGTCTATAGATCTGGTGATTGACAGACATGAGTCGTTCAAGGCCGGCGAAGTTCTGCGCGTCCTCAGGCCGAGAGGAGTTTTCATAACACAGCAGGTGGGAAACGGGCTGAAATCTGAACTGAATGCATTCCTGGGGGCGAAAGTGCCGGAAGTGAAGTGGACACTTTCCACGGCGAAAAGACAGCTGAAGAATGCAGGCTTCAGCATAGTTGAGGAGGCGGAGGCGGAACCGCGCGCAATTTTCAAGGACATAGGCGCGGTGGTAAGTTATCTGAGAATAGTCGAATGGCAGATACCTGATTTCGAAGTAACGGCATATGGGGAAAAATTAAGGCGGCTCGACAGTTTCATCAGGAAAAATGGCAGTTTTGTGGCACATAACCGTCTCTTCTTCCTGAAGGCGATAAAGGAATAGGTGGCGGCGAGCATCCCTGATCCCACGAAAGCTCATGATAGAATCGCGATGCTGCATTGGTTCTGATGACTTCATGCAAATATTTTTCATGCCTGTCCTGTTGAGGCAGACACTTGCCTCCATTTATGAATCCGCTGCAAATTGCAAAACGGTTCCATGGAACTTGTGGACATGCCATGATGCCTGTAGGTAATGACTTGGCAACGTTGCAGATCAGGTCTAAGATAGTATTATATAGAAGAGCAAACATAAGCAATCAAAAGCAATCCAGGAGAGTTAAAATATGATGTCTGGACAGGGTGGACAGGTACCGATACTGATACTGAAGGAAGGAACAAAGAGAGAGAAAGGCAAAGATGCGCAGGCCAACAACATTAAGGCAGCGATGGCAATCGCCAACGCTGTAAAAACCACTCTCGGACCACGAGGAATGGACAAGATGCTTGTCGACAGCATGGGCGATGTTGTGATAACAAACGATGGCGTAACCATTCTCAAGGAAATGGAAATTGATCATCCCGCGGCAAAGATGCTGGTTGAAGTTGCAAAGACACAGGACTCCGAATGCGGCGACGGAACCACCACCGCGGTTGTCCTTGCAGGCGAACTGCTCAAGAAAGCCCAGGAGCTTATAGACAGCAACGTCCATCCCACTGTTATTACCAGAGGGTACAAGGATGCAGCCGGCAAGTGCATGGAATTTCTCGACTCAATCGCCACTAAAGTCTCACGCGATGACAGGGAAACGCTCAGGGAAATAGCTGCGACAGCCATGAGTTCCAAGGGTGTGGCCGGCGTAAGGGAACAGCTGGCGAAGATAGCCGTTGACGCCGTGCTCAGTGTTGCCGAAGAGTCGGACGGTAAGACCACAGTGGATGATGACGATATTCAAATCGTAAAGAAGCAGGGCGGCGGTGTCGGTGACACACAGCTTCTGAAGGGTGTCATAGTGGACAAGGAGCCTGTCCATTCGGCTATGCCAAAACTCGTAAAGGACGCAAGAATTGCTGTAATCGATGCTGCGCTTGAAATCAAGAAGACGGAATTCGAATCCAAGATCGAGATAAGCGATCCTTCCCAGCTTCGCGGCTTCCTCGATGAAGAGGAGCACATGCTGCGTTCGATGGTTGACAGCATAAAGAACGTGAAGGCAAACGTCGTGTTCTGCCAGAAAGGGATAGACGATCTTGCCCAGCATTTCCTCGCGAAGGAAGGAATATTTGCAGTGCGCCGCGTAAAGAAGTCGGACGTGGACAAACTCGCAAAGGCAACAGGCGCAAGCGTAATCACAAAGCTGAGCGATCTGACAGCAAAGGATCTTGGCTACGCATCCCTGGTCGAGGCAAGAAAGATACAGGACGACGAGATGACATTTGTAACGGGATGCAAGAACCCGAAATCCGTTTCCATCCTGATCAGGGGAGGGAGTGAACATGTTGTCGATGAAGTGGAAAGGTCCATGACGGATGCAATCAGCGTTGCCGCTCTCGCAGTGGAGGATGGCAAGATGGTGGTGGGCGCAGGCGCTGCCGCAATAGAACTGTCGCAGAAACTGCGTGATTACGCAACATCCGTCGGAGGCAGGGAACAGATTGCCATAGAGGCTTTCGCTGAGGCGCTTGAGGTGATACCTTCGGCGCTTGCTGAAAACGCGGGTATGGACACGATAGACATACTGATTGAGCTCAGGAGCAGCCACAAGAACGGCAACAGGTATCATGGGGTGGATGTCCTCAATGGCAAGGTAGCCGATATGATGAAGGCCAAGGTGCTGGAGCCGATAAGGGTAGGCAGGCAGGCCATCCAGTCGGCCACCGATGCCGCCTGCATGATATTGCGCATAGATGACGTTATCGCGACGAAATCCTCCTCTCCAGGGGGCGGAAAGACACCGCCCGGAGGAGAAGGACCCTCTGAAGGCGAAGACTGAATAGCCAGGAAAGCTCTTCCCGGACCGGCATCCGCACGGCTGCGCTCGTGATGCCGGTTTCCGTTTCCGCAAGGTTAATAACACAGGAAACGGAAAGATGGTTCATGCAGCCGGTCCGGTATGCAGCAAGGTGAAACGATGGACAACAATTCTTCCGACAAGGAAGCGACACAGGCAGAAGGGCAGGGAACTAATCCAAAGGCTGAGATTGTTCGTAACGAAGAGAAGAGCGTTGTCGCTGCCGGTGAAGGCGAAGCGCCGTCAGAAGAAACAAGTGCAAAGCTGGAACTGATTGAAAACCTTACAGGTGAGAACAGCCTTCTCAAAAAATCCCTTGACGAGAAGGAATCCATAATCAGAGACTATGAGAGTCTTCTGAAAAAAATACAGGCTGATTTCGATAATTACAGGAAAAGGATTGAAAGAGAGAGGGAAGAATACAGCAAGCTTGTTGTGGAGAGGATGGTAAGGAAACTGATAACAGTCATAGATGATCTGGACCGCGGCCTCGACGAAACGAAGAACGGCAACAACGATCCGTTCAGGGCGGGCATCGAGAAAATAAGGGAAAACACAATGCAGATACTGACTGAGGAAGGAGTGAGGGAAATACCTACAAACAAACTCTTCGACCCCTATTACCATGAAGCTATTGTGGTTCAGGAAAACTCCGAATTCGGCGATAATGAAATAATGGAGGTATACCAGAAAGGGTATACGCTCGGAACAAAGGTAATCAGACCGGCAAAGGTGCGAGTTTCAAGAAGGGTCGAAGGAAAGCAGAGTCAGGATGAAACTGAAAGGGACGTGTGAATATCAAAAGGTGATAACATGGCAAAAATTATCGGTATAGATCTGGGAACAAGCAATTCGGCTGCTGCAGTTATTGAAGGCGGTAGGCCTACAATTATACCCAGCGCGGAAGGGACGAGCATAGGCGGAAAGGCGTTTCCTTCGGTCGTGGCGTTTACGAAGGATGGTGTCCTCGTTGGCGAACCCGCCAGAAGGCAGGCAATAACCAATCCGACCGGAACGATTTTCGCAGCGAAACGGAAGATGGGCACCGACTACAAGTACAAAGTGGGCGGGAAGGAATACACCCCACAGCAGATTTCTGCATTAATCCTGCAGAAGATAAAGAGGGACGCAGAAGCGTTTCTCGGCGGACCTGCGCAGAAGGCAGTAATAACAGTGCCAGCGTACTTCAACGACAATCAGCGCCAGGCTACAAAGGATGCCGGGACGATTGCAGGTCTTGAAGTCGTGAGGATAATCAACGAACCGACTGCGGCCGCTCTCGCATACGGCCTTGACAAATCGGACAAGGAACAGAAGATACTCGTCTTCGACCTGGGCGGCGGAACGCTGGATGTCACTATAATGGAATTCGGCCAGGGCGTTTTCGAGGTAATTTCGACAAGCGGTGATACGCAGCTCGGCGGCACGGACATGGATCGTGCCCTGATCGACTATGTTGTATCCGCCTTCAGGACTGAAAGCGGTGTGGACCTTACAAAGGACAACATGGCGATGGAGCGCATCAGGGAAGCATGTGAAAAGGCAAAGGTTGAGCTCTCCACAATAATCGAGACAGAAATCAACCTGCCATTCATAGCACAGGACTCCTCAGGTCCAAAGCATCTGACAATGAAAATCACCAGGGCAAAGCTGGAAGATCTGGTCAGACCAATCGTCGAAAGGTGCCGCGAACCGGTGAACCGCGCGCTTGGCGAT
Organism: Candidatus Sysuiplasma jiujiangense; assembly: GCA_019721075.1. NCBI lineage: Archaea > Methanobacteriati > Thermoplasmatota > Thermoplasmata > Candidatus Sysuiplasmatales > Candidatus Sysuiplasmataceae > Candidatus Sysuiplasma > Candidatus Sysuiplasma jiujiangense. Next base: position 33,689 of record JAHEAD010000010.1, on the reverse strand, counting down.
GCCAAAATCAGCGCTTCCGGAATCGATAAAATAATACTCGTGGGCGGCCCCACCAGAATGCCTGTGATACAGAAGTTCGTCGAGGATATTTTCGGCTCGAAGATCGTTCGTGGAGTGGATCCGATGGAGTGCGTTGCAATGGGCGCCGCAATACAGGGCGGCGTTCTTGAAGGGACTGTCAAGGATATACTGCTGCTCGATGTGACGCCTCTTTCACTTGGGGTTGAGGTCCAGGGGGGTGTGTTTCACAAGCTGATTGAGAGAAATACGACGATACCCACCAGGAAGTCTGAGATCTTCACCACTGCCTCGGACGGTCAGACAAGCGTCGAGGTTCATGTGCTGCAGGGAGAGAGGCCAATGGCAGCTAATAACGTGACGCTTGGGCGATTCAGTCTTATCGGCATTCCTCCGGCGCCGAGAGGAATACCGCAGATAGAGGTTACATTCGACATTGACGCGAACGGCATACTCCATGTCAGCGCAAAGGATATGGGCACCGGAAAGGAACAGAAGATAACCATCTCCGCGTCGAACAAACTTTCGAAAGACGAGATAGACAGAATGATGAGGGAGGCGGAACAGTTTGCGGAGGAGGACAGGAAGTTAAAGGAAAAGGCCGAAGCGAGGAACATGGCAGAGACCATGGCATATACGACAAAGAAGACACTGGACGATCTCGGTGACAAGGTTTCGGCGCAGGACAGGGAGAGTATTGAAAAGGTCAGACTGGAACTTGAAGAACTTCTCAAGGGCGACGACATCGAAAAGATCAAGCAGAAGACTGAAGAGCTGAGCAAGGCTGTGTATGAGGTCACCTCAAGGATATATCAGAAGCAGGCCGAGGAATCAAAGCAGCAGACAGAAGGCTCCTCCCAGGGTCCCGGCCAGGAGAGTACGCCCGGCGGCGGAGACCACGGCAAGGACGGAGGAGACGGCGGATACGTTGACGCAAACTACAAAATAGTTGATGACAAGTAAACTACTTGATTGCCTGAGGTTATCGTAGGATGGCGAAGGACTATTATGCGGTCCTGGGAGTGGAAAAGAGTGCTACCCCGGACGAGATAAAGAGAGCCTACAGAAAGCTTGCGCAGAAATACCATCCGGACGTGGCAAAAATAGACAGGAAGGTCGCGGAGGAGAAGTTCAAGGACATATCCGAGGCGTACGAAGTCCTTATGGATCCGGAAAAAAGGAAAAATTACGACACCTACGGCAGCGAAGCGGTGAACTTCGGCGGCGGCGGTTTCGACTGGTCCAATTTCACCCATTTCCAGGACATCAACGACATCTTCAGCAACATCGGTTTTGGCTTTGGCGGCGGCGGTTCGATTTTTGACGTGTTTTTCGGCGGACAGGGTCAGAGGCGCGGGAATTATGCTGAGAGCGGCGCATCCCTGCAGTACGATCTCGAAATTTCTCTTGAGGAGGTCAATTCAGGATCAAAGAGGATTATTGAAGTTCCAAGATCGGTCGCATGCAAGGACTGCGGCGGCACAGGGGCCGAAAAGGGCAGACTGGAGACATGCACAACCTGCGGCGGCAGGGGGCAGATAACCTACAGGCAGAATGCGCTCGGCGGCAATTTTGTCACCGTACGGACCTGTTCGACCTGTGGCGGCCGTGGAAAAGTCATAAGGGAAAAATGCAGGACATGCGGCGGCAGGGGAAGGGTTCAGACAGTTTCCAGGATAGAGGTCAACATACCAAAGGGCGCCGAGGACGGAATGCGCCTTCGCATCCCGGGGGCCGGGGAACCGGGTGTAAACGGCGGCCCTCCTGGTGACCTCTACGTTGTAATGAATCTGAAGAGGCATGATGTTTTCGAGCGTGACGGCGAAAACCTCCACTATTCGGCGGAGGTGCCGTTCACTGTTGCTGCGCTGGGCGGCGAGATAGATGTGCCGCACATAACGGGAAAGGCGCGTCTCCAGATACCGCCGGGCACACAGCCCGGCACAGTCCTCAAACTCGCGGGCCTTGGCCTGCCGAGGCTTCAGGGAAGATCCAACGGTGACCTTTTCGTTACTGTGAAGGTGAAAATACCGAAGAAGCTCACATCGGAGCAGAAGGAGCTGCTGCGCAAATTCGATACGATTGAGGAGGAAAAGGGACGCAGCTTCTTTTCCAGGCTTAAAAATACCTGAGCATTCCGAGTATCTTCTTTTCTGTAAAACCGAGCGGGCAGAGCATTGTAGACAACGCCCTTGCGACCAGTCGCGTGTAGTAATGCGCATCATAATTTTCATTTCCGTCCAGCTGTCCTGCAGGTATTGCCGCCTTCCCCTCCACGTCTCTGGTAACCAGGTATCTCACGACCTCGCCGGCATTAACCCTGACTCCCCTCCCATTAAGGGAGGAGAGTATCCGTTTCTGTTCCGTCCCGGCACTGTATTCCCCGTATTCCTTCGAAACGCGTCTGGCAATCACAAGCTCTTCCACGGGACAGTCTCCTGATTTGATGCACCGGACAACTTCCCTTACCATCCCAATGCCCTTTACGGCCCTGCGCCTGAAGTCATCCATGTCTGTTGAACCACGCAGGTTCTCAAGCAGTATGTTCTGCGCAAACCGTACAACGCCCGGCGTATCGGATCTTCTCAGCTCTATCCCCCTCAGCTTCATTGTGCCGTCTTCGAATTCACCGTAGTACCTGTTCAGGCTGCCTTCACCGTTGCTCCTGTTACCGAGAAAAACAATCCATCTGTATTTTCCTTCGACTTCTATGTGCAGACCCGTTGTCTTATCAACTCTTGCAGCAAATTCATTTATGTCTCCGCTGCCGGAAAGCCAAAGGGAATCGACTATTCCATGCAGCACTCGGAAGTTCATTTCCCCGGCTATGCGTGAGGCGGCCAGCAGGATCTCCCTTCCAATTGCGTTTATGGCTTCATGGCACTCTATGCTGCCGAATTTTGCATTTTTGTACCCTGTGTAGCCGAAGGAGGTGACAAGAACCCATTTCAGCGCATTGCTTTTTTTCAGCGATATTTCATCGCCCATCTTCTTGTATCTCATTCTTCTCGCAATCAGTCTGTGCACAACGGCAGGTACAATCCCCCTTCTCCTGCCGCAAAAATGGTACGGAAGGCCCGGAGCCGCATTTGTGCCGCTGCCGCAGCATGAGCAGTTAAGCGAGTCCGCGGAGATGTTCCATTTGTCCATTATGCTGGGAAACAGCGAAGAGAAGTCAACCCCGTAAACGCCTGTGCTGAAACCTGTTTCGGGCGTGTAAATGAATCCCCCCCTGTCCGCCTCTATCAGCTCTGCGGCGCTTTTGAAATCTTCCGGTCTGTTCTTTCTGTAAGGGACAGCAATCCGTCTCCTCAGCGCCTCGATATTCTCCATGCCGCTTACGGCTGTTCCGGGGGAGAGCCTTGCCATGCGCTGCATTCCTGTCAGCGAAAGACGTGAAATTTCTGCCAGCCCCTCGATGCCCGACTCCATGTAAATGAACGAGTTGCCGGCATCGATGTGTATCCTTCCCCTGAGCAGGGCGGGAGACGGCCTGAACAGAACCCTTCCGTAGCTTGTATAGCTCCTGGACCTGTACGATTCCTGCAGCCCCCCTTCCCTTCCCAGTGCAAACGAGCGCAGGGCAAGAGCGTGAGCCCTTCTGTGCATCTCCTGTATGCCTCCCCTGTCACCGCCCTCCGTTATGATTATGTCTGTATCCTTCTCCCTGAGTCGTTTCGCCGTTTCAAGAAGTATGTACTCCTCGCTCCCTGTTATCTCTTCACCGTCCAGGACAGATGACGCTATGGAAATTTCGCCATGTCCGGAGCCGTATCTGATCTCCAGGCGGCTTGTATTCAGAGGGGGCATATCGTACAGTATGTCATCGCAGGAGTCCATGCATGTGATTTCATTTCCCCGTGATATGTGTATGCGCGCCAGGGGGAATATGCCGTTGTCGGCCATGAAGCGCTGCTCGTACGGCACGTCAACATCGTACAGCGTAATGCCCGCCGCTGCATGGTAAAGGCACAGTCCGTCAGCAATTTTTCTCAGGAGGGAGAGATTCCCGGAGGAGATTTTCAGCAGATCGGCTCTTTTCATCGAAGGGGCAATCCTCCTCTCCTCATGCCGGATATCTATGTCATCCATCCCTGAGAATTTCCTTTCTATGTCCCCGCAGTCGCCATGCAGATAGAAATACGAGGTGCAGCGTAATTCGACTTTCCTGGTGCCTCCATCCTTCAGCCACAGCACTATGCTGTTGCTTCCCGTATCTGCATATGCATCAAGCAGCCATCCTTCCATCTTCCGTTCAGTTCCTTCAGAAACGGTATCTGTTTCTGAGTCCGTCGATCTCCTTTTCCTGCTCTATGAGAACAGAAAGCAGCATGCCCTCAACAGGATTCAGCAGGGCCGCATACGCCGAGGCGGCCGCATTGTGTCTCGCTTTTGCCACAATCCTGTCAAGATAAACCCTGTCATCACTGCGCATGCCTTTTCCGAATCTTTCCCATCTTCCGATTATTCTTTCCATTTCCTCCCTGAACGTCGGAACTGTTCTGCCCATTTAATCATCCCTGCAGCTGAAATCGAAGAGGGATCTCTGGTATTCATGCAGATTCCATCTTCTCACTGAAGCGAAATCGTCCATGGAATCTATTTCAAGTCTGCCGCCGGAATAATCAACCTCAATGACATTCTCAAAATTTTCCGCAAATATTTTACCAATCTCTGCGCCATCAGGCATGCTGCAGTCCGCCGTCATCACTGACCAGCAGTTATGCATGCCTGTGAGCTCACGGAATGTTTTCAGCGTGCTGTTCAGCAGCTGCACTCCTTCCTTCCAGCGCACGTCGCTTATGAACAGGTCCGGGAGGGAGGAAACCGCAAGAAAGCAGACCTCTCCCTTTTTCGCCTCCTCAAGTGCAGACAGCGAGATGGCGTTCATCTGGTGTGCCGTGAATGCTCTTGCAATCTTTATCCTTGAAAGCATCTCCTCCGTATCGCTGCCGCATTTTTCAGACAGATCGGTCATTGTGTAGGGATCGAAGACATTTCCACCGTCAACCCAGAGAACAGTGCCTCCGGAGTACGACATTGCCCTGAACACTGCAGAGTGCAGTATTCTTCCGGCAACAGCAGTCTCACCTTTGAGAAGGCAGCTGCATCCGCGTTTGAGAAGATTGCCGGAATTGCCGAAAAGCGGCATGCATGACAGCACCGCTGCCGCTTCATTTCCCGTTTCATTGGGGACGGTATATCTCATTTCGTTCTGCATGAAGCTGCTCACAGCGGCACTGTATTTAACCGACTCGGGGAAGAGAGGTGGCCGAAAGCCAGTCAGACGCTGTTCCCGCGCGCTCTGCTCACGGCCGTTTGAACAACACTGTCGGTCAGACCATTGACACTGTTTATGACATCAACCATTCCGGCTCCCTGGTAACTGCTGAGAAGCGGGTGCATATCCCTGTATACCAGCAGTGTTCTGCCACCCTCGTTAACAACAGCTATCCTCAGAGGGATGTCCAGCGCAATTTCGCTGTTTTTTAACAGGAGCCTTGATGATATTTTCGCAGAGCTGAAGAGCAGCGTATAGGCGTCGACGGGCGTTATGCCTGCTTCTCTGAGAACAGATGCATGGTCGATGAGGCAATCCACGTGCATCCCCTCCCCTTCAATGACCGATTTCAGCAGTTCCGCGGCTTCTGCAGGCCGGGCCGCAATTTCAGTCTTTTTAATTGACATAAAGCACTCCATGGCATGTCCGGGTGAATAAATGATTCTCCGGCGCGGCGCAGTCGCAGACAGCGGACGCGCGAATCATTCACACGGAATAGTTTTATTACTCAACCGGAGTTGTGGCAAATATGCCTGCAACCGTAATTGTCGGTCTACAATGGGGGGATGAAGGAAAGGGAAAGATTACAGACTTCATCGCTAGCGATGTGGATGCGAATGTGAGATTCCAGGGGGGCGCGAATGCAGGGCACACTGTTGAGATAGGCAATCAGCGCTTCAAGTTCCATCAGATCCCTTCCGGAATTCTTCACAGGAAGGTGACCGGCATCATAGCGAACGGTTCGGTCGTGGATCCAGAGGAACTGCTGTCTGAAATGCATGAGCTGGAAAAGAAGGGTTTCTCTGTTTCCAGGCTGTTCATAAGCGATAGGGCGCACATCGTGATGCCGTATCACAAACAGCTTGACGGCGCTGAGGAATCTCTGAGGGGGGAACGGGCGATAGGCACGACAAGGAAGGGAATAGGACCGTGTTATTCCGACAAGCACGCAAGGATCGGTTTCAGGATGGGCGAACTGCTGGAAAACGGCGGCCTGAGGGAAAAGATCGAATTCGTTTCCAGGATTAAGAACGCATACGCATCGGCCCTGAATCTCGGCGTGTCGGTTGATGCAGAGGAGATATACAGGAAGATGACAGAATACTCCGTGGCACTGAAGGAGCATATAACAGACACGTCATCGCTCATCAACAGCATGATGTCCAGGAAAAAGAAGCTGCTCTTTGAGGGCGCACACGGCATAATGCTGGATATCGACCATGGCAATTACCCGTTTGTCACTTCTTCAAACACCGTTGCGGGCAACGTTTATGCCGCCGGCGGGCTCTCGCCTGTTTACGACATAAGGCCGGTCGGCATCCTCAAGGCATATTCTACGAGGGTCGGCGCCGGCCCCTTTCCGACAGAGCTTACAGACAGCGTCGGGGACCATCTCGCGCTGAAGGGGATGGAGGTCGGAACGACCACAGGCAGGAAGAGGCGCTGCGGCTGGCTGGATCTATTTGCAGCGAAGTACGCCGTCATGGTTTCGGGCGTAAGGGAGATTGTACTTACCAAACTGGATGTTCTCTCCGGCATAGACAGGCTGAGGGTGGCCGTCGGATACACGCTGAACGGAAAAAAACTCTCCTCCTATCCTTCCTCCTCTGCGCAGCTGAATTCTGTCATGCCTGTTTACCGCGAATTCAGGGGCTGGGAAGAGCAGCTGGACGAGGGCATCAACACCTACCGTGAACTTCCGGAGTCTGCCAGGAGATATGTGGAATTTATTGAAAAATTTCTGGGTGCCAGAATTTTCATTGTTTCTGTCGGGCATACGAGGGAAAGGACAATCGTCAGGGGAAAGCACCGGTTTTTCTGAGCGCCGCGGCGGCACACCGGCACGATCTGCGTAATGTTAAATTACAGGAAATCAAGTCTAGCTGCATGAAAGAAAGAAGATCTGCCGGGATCTACGGCGGCCCGGAACGATCGCCGAATCGCGCCTTCATGAAATCGATGGGCCTGACTGACGCTGACCTTGAGAGTCCGATTGTCGGGGTGGCAGCAGCCTGGAACGAGGCCGGCCCGTGCAACATTCATGTCCTTTCGCTTGCCGAAAGGGCAAAGGAGGGAATAAGGGCCGAGAAAGGCACACCGAGGATATTCACCGCTCCCGTCGTCATTGACGGCATTGCAATGGGGACAGGAGGAATGAGATACTCGCTGATAAGCAGGGAGCTTATCGCCAATACCGTGGAGCTTACGGTAAATGCGCACGGCTACGACGGTTTTGCCGGTCTGTCAGGCTGCGACAAGACCAGCCCCGGTATGATGATGGCAATGGCCAGGCTGAATATACCGTCAATCGTCATCTACTGCGGGACGACACTGCCGGGCAGCTATCACGGGAAACCGATTGCTATCGGAGACGTCTATGAGGCTGTCGGGTCGTACTCATCCGGAAATCTTTCACTGCAGGAACTCAAGGTCATGGAGGACAATGCAATACCGACGCCCGGCGCATGCGGCGGCCTGTATACGGCAAATACGATGGCAATGATGACGGAGTCACTCGGACTCGCTCTGCCCGGCTCTGCCGCGCCGCCGGCCGTCGAAGGCGCGAAGTCGGGCTTCGTATTCGAAACCGGAAGGGCGCTGATGAAGCTCATTGAAACAGATCTCGGGCCACGCGATATACTCTCCCACGAATCATTTGAAAACGCGATTGCAGTGTTGATGGCATCGGGCGGTTCAACCAACGCCGTGCTCCACCTGATAGCTATAGCATCGGAGGCCGGAATAAAACTTGATCTGGATGAATTTGATGCCATCGGGCAGCGCATACCCGAAATAGTCAACATGAAACCTGGCGGAAAGTATGTGATGGCCGACCTCTACCGCATCGGAGGCGTCCCGTACCTTATGAGGAAGCTTATGGACGCCGGCTACCTGAAGGAAGAAGCCATGACAGTCACCGGCAGGACGATGGGTCAGAATCTCTCAGGATTCAGTTTTGCCCACACCGGAACCGATATTGTGGGCGACTTCTCCAGACCGCTTTACAGGAGAGGCGGCATCAGGATTCTCAGGGGCTCGCTTGCGCCGGAAGGGGCGGTGATCAAAGCATCGGCTTCGTCTGTCGAAAGGATGAAAGGGAAGGCTCTTGTCTTCGACTCCGAGGAGGAAGCGTTCAACGCAGTCCTGTCACACACTGTCAGCGAGAATCATGTTGTTGTAATACGCTACGAAGGACCGAAGGGCGGACCCGGAATGAGAGAGATGCTTTCCGTGACAGCTGCCATTGTCGGTCAGGGACTGGGGGAAAGTGTCGGCCTTGTGACTGACGGCCGTTTTTCCGGCGCGACCAGGGGCATAATGGTCGGGCATGTCTGCCCTGAGGCCTATGCAGGCGGCAACATCGCTCTTGTCAGGAACGGAGATGAGATACTCATAGACACGGCAAAGGGACGGATAGACCTGCTCGTCGACGGAAAGGAGTTGGATGAACGGAGGAGCAAATGGAAGGGGCCGGTGGAAAAGGACAAATCGGGCCTTCTTGGACAGTATGCGGCACTCGTATCCTCCGCATCGAAGGGCGCGGTAATGAAACAGAAGTGATTTCCCGTTTCGACCGTTACCTGTGCTGCGCTGTATGTTCACGGCAGCCCCGGCGCTCCCACCGCGGTCACATCAGCAGTTCTGCAGTATGCGGCTGCCGTCCCTGGGCCGTCCATGTCCTGCCGTATGGCCATGTACGATGAAGGCGGGCAGGATCAGGCGATGCGTTAATGATGTGAAATCCGTAGGACACGTTCTCTCCCGGATCGGCACAGTATGCACTTCCGGCAGCTGAAGTGAAGTCGTCTGCAGTGTCAGGAAATATCGCAACAGCCGCATGGCCTGTTTCCATTCACAGAATAACCGCAGGCAGTGCTATCCCGCCCCTCTCCGTCACAACGGGCATGAATGCCGGCGAGACCCCGGCACACGATGGGCGGCATGTAAATTTTCGGACGGAAATGTGTCGTGAAGCGAATACGGACAGCGGCAGATTCAGGCAAGACGCCTGTCGAGATCCTCTCCTCCCTGGAAGATGCCCTGAGCCATTGTATATATGTCTCCCATTCCGGAATAGTCTTCGGAAGACACCGCAATCAGCTCGCTATATGCACCTACATCCCGCAGCGCCCTGAATATTTCGAGGCTGAGAGGCTTTGCGGATCGTATGTCCGACTCCATAAGGTCGTCGTAGAGCCTGTCCTCCGAAGTGGACCAGCCGATTATGTTCTGCAGTTCTTCCTCTGTAATGGTATCGGTCTTGGTCAGCACGTTAAGCGCAGGCACATCAAATCTGAAATTTACACTTGCAAAGAGCAGCGCGGAGGAGACAAAGCCCGAAGGTGTTTTGCAAATTGACGGATCTGTCACAAAGGCAATTACTGTTTCATCCATTCCCAGCTTCTGCAGCACAACATTTCCTGATTGCCTGTAGGCAAAGAGCTCCAGCTGTCCCGGCGTGTCAACGAGCAGATAATCGCTGTCAATCTTTTCTACCGGCTCCAGCACCTTTTCCATATTGAGGGCGAGCATGTCGGCAGCCGCAATCTGAGCTCCGTTTGGTCCGAGGCTGTACTCCTTTACGACCTCGTCGAGCTTTACCCAGTCCCTGATGTCCACATCAGGCTGATATGGAAGCTTTTCAGCCCCAGGATCAAGGTTGAGCGTTATTGCGTCGTGGCCGTTATCGTGCATCCAGTTTTGAAAGGCGGCTGTGAGTGTGGTTTTACCTGCTCCTGCTGTTCCTACAAACATTATTTTCTTCATCGTCTCCTTCTCCCATGTTCTGTCCCGGCTGTCATCAGATGCACTCTCCCTTTACTGTTCCATAGTGTCAACTAATATGAAGTGATCCCCTCCTGCATCGTAATTTCCTGTTATTTATTGTTGACTGCCCATTTTTCAGGTGCCGCCCGGCTGTCCCCGGGGACGCTGCTCCTTCCGGCGCTGAAAAACGCTGTCCCTGTCGCGGTGATTTGGTTAAGATTTGTCAAAAACGGTCAATATTCATTGGCCGATACCAAAGACGACGGCTGCAAAACTGAGCGGAAGCAGTGGTGCAGTTGCGGGCGCGGCAGCATCATTCGCGCTGCTGTCTGTACTGGTTGCAAGCGGTCAGGCATTTGCTTCCTCATCGCCATCCACTGCGCCAATGCAAAATAAATCCTTTCTGTGCTGCCCGAAAGTGCAATGCACACGCTATTGCACCATCGCATCCGCATTATTCGGCCTTATGTTCATGATGCCTCCCCATGCGATTCGCCGCCGCTTTTAATGTCAGCGCGTTTCCGCCGCTTCATTAATTCCTCATATGTGCCTGAAAACAGGAGTGCCGAAAATCCCATGATCAGCGCAAACACAATCGGATAGAGGAAAACCACTGCAACAACGGGCAGGCCGGCAATAGAAGATATGATATCAGACAGTTTCGCAACATCTGAAGCAGGATAGCTCAGGTAGGTGGAAACAGGAACAAGGAAACCTATTACCAGTCCTGCGATGAAACCCGTCTTTTTGCTGAACCGGAAAAGCGGGACAGCCGCCACGATTGCCAGGAGGGCATACGGTGTCGCCTCCATCACGAGATATGCGAGTGCAACAGCGATCACAACCAGTGCCACCTGCTCGATGACTCTACGTATATTCGTAAAAATACACCGTCCTCTGAGTGCTCATGTCGTAATATCCATGATTAATCCAGGTCTGAAGCTGGTTGTCAAAATAATGGCTCAGTATATTCTCGCTCGGTCCGCCGGGAAAAACTCCGAAGAATGTGCCGGAAGCGGGTTCGGCTATTTCTCTCAGCGACGAGCTCACTGTAACATTCTGTTCCGGAACAGCAAGGCTGAGCGGAACTCCGCCGACACTGACTGTATGGCTGTCGCCCCATATCGGGATAGGCCCTATGGACAGTGCGCTGAGTCCCGTGTAGCTGGAAATTTCCAGCCTGTGGACCCTACCCCAAGTCCATCCGCTTACTGCACCGAGTTTCTGTGCAAGGAACTGGACGGCAGCCGAAAATGCGGCCCTCGCCGTCGCCGTAAAATTGCCGTTGAACCAGAACGAATCCGGAGCATTCTGTGCAAGATATATTGCAGAGGATGTGTAAGGCGACGGCATACCGGAAAGGCCGTGATCCTGGTAGATTCGGTCAAATGTCATGTTGTAAAATTCCGACAGGAAATACCAGTAAACGGTGATTCCTACCTCGTCCTGATAAGCCGTGTAGTTCCACGACGCAAGATACTGGTAGGCTTCGCTCTGCACCTGAGTCATGGTCAGTCCAGACAGAGCCTTCACTACAAGCGGAGTAAACTGGCTCGCCCAGTAATCGCTGACATTGGACTGCAGAGACATCATCAGCCGAATGTCCATGCCCCCGCTGTTATTCAGGAAGTGAAATATTGTTTCGGCCCTGCCGCCTGAAGCCCAGAAACCGCCTATGAACGGGTACGGGTAGTTCATGCCTGCCGTGGGCTGGTTGGGCGCAAACAGGAAGCCTCTTGCCGGATTCTCCGCCTGGGGCAGGTACTTGAATGGAACATATCCCACAGGCTCGTAGGCCCCGGTAGTCCCGTTCAGCAGAGTCCTGGATCCGACCACGCTGACAGTTTTTCCGTCAGGCAGTGTCTCATTTATCAGCGGATATTTTCCGGCAGTAATTATTCCGGCATTGTGTACTGAAACAAGCGCAAAGTTCTGAGGCGGCGATCCCCAGTATTGCAGTGCATCCACCATCTGCGTGTAATTGCCAGACTGGTCAAGCATTATTTCTGCCACCAGATCCAGCGATGAGGAAGGTGTTGACCAGCGCATGCTGATGCCTGCGTTCGCACTCCTTGCAATGAGCGGCCCGTTGTTCGTATAGTAAATGCTGTGTATGTGGCCAAGCAGCGTATAATTCAGGACGGTCATAGGATGCCAGGTGCCATCATAAAGGTAGCTGTTGCCCTGAAGGATTTCAAGATAATCGTTGGCAGAGTTGCCTTCAGGTGTTGTCAGACCCCACGCAGTTCTGCTTGTATGGCCAATCAGTATTCCGGGAATGCCTGCAAGGGCCCATCCTGTTACATTCATGCTGCTGTCCTTAAGCTGCAACGGTATCCAGAGCGACGGAGCATACAGCGTCAGGTGTGGATCGTTTGCCAGTATCGGATTATGGTCTGTCGAATAGGATGAAGCCACAACCCAGCTGTTGCTGCCGACGCCATTGTCCAGATAGCTGGTCATTATCCCGGCGTACGGATCAGAGATGTTTTCCAGCGCCCCGAAGAGCAGTGTCTGTAAAGTCCCGAGATACGATGTGTTTACACCGGTTGCCCACTGGGAATACCAGTTTTGAGACCAGAGGTATCCGGGAGGAACGGACTGGGAGGAAAGCCCGTATCCGTTAACACTGCCGCTTCCCGGAACAACTGTCACCGACTGCGTGTAATACGGGTAGTATGGCCATATCTGTGTCAGGTTGCTGAATCCGAACGCATTGTACATAATGGCGGATGCAAGCGGGTCCGACGAACCCGTAATGAGCGACCATGACATGAATTCCTGCCACACGAGTATGTCGAAAGGCGTCCAGTAGAATGGATGAAACCCAAGAAGTTTGAATCCGAATGGAAGCGAATTCTGCGTATGGTTGATGAAATCGTTGACACCGGTGCTGTAGTCGGAGAGGTATGCGTAGTACTGCGGATACTCTTCCTTCAGGAGCATCTGGAGACGATAGGCATCCTGCGGCAGGCCGATGAGATGCATTGTAATGTCAGAACCAAGTGCAGCCTTCCCTACATACCGGCTCAGGTTTCCGGATGCAAGCAGCACCTGCAGTTCCATCTGGAACAGCCTGTTGCTCGCCACGTAATATCCCTGCGCCACAAAAAGGTCATGGTTGTTCTGCGCCACGATATGTGCCACCCCTGAACTATCTATGCTGACATTGACCGGTTCAAGAAGGTGGGCGACATTCAGTTTTCCTCCAGTATACCGTGAATTGTTGATTGTCGTCCAGAGGCCATTGGCGGGATTCAAAAGTCCGGTCTGGGATGAAAAGAACGAGAGTATGACCAGTATTACAATAAGGACTGGAACCCACCTGAATTTCATCAGGCTTCCATGTGCTTGCACCTATTAAATGAGTAATGTTGCGCACCCTCTGATGGTCGCATCCCCACGAGGCAATTCCTTCGGGTAGTCCATTCCATGTGCACACAGTTGTGCGAGATTCAGCCGCGACGACTGGCAGTAACGGATGCAGCCGGAACCGCAAATCAAATCGCCGTTACGGCGATATGCCGGCAGCATGGCAGCCTGATTCAGTATGCCCCCCACGCAAACTTTCCGGCATCACCGGATGGCGGGCCCGGAGGGATGTTCGGACATATACTGTCATTCGAACCCTCGACCTTTCGGTTAAGAGCCGATTGCTCTACCTAGCTGAGCTACGGACCCGTCAGGCGCGTCCATATTGGAGGATAATTAATAACTTTTCTTAGATCGGTGAATCTCTGTCCTGAAATGGCAAACATGATCTGTGCGGCGCGGCGACTGTTATGTGCACCTGTTGAATTTCGGGCAAGTAAACAGGCTGCCTGCCATCTTGAGAAGATGCTGTCTTCTCAGCCGCCGGATATGTTCTCATTGCGCGTGCAGACTCCCATCTGAACGCCGGTCTCGAAACTCGCATCACCGTGCGGCTGATGCCGAACCTGAAAATGAGCGAATGGAATTATTCCCGTTTGATGAGCCGCGGCGGAATAAGCTGCTACGTTACGCAGTACGAATTTCAGCTGCAATTCAACGGCAGGCCTGGGAGACCTGCAGTCCCGGCTGCTTCAGCAGTGTGGTCGCCGTGATATTCATAAAATTTATAAACAATTAATTTTAAATAACCTGCTCCGGATTCTCTTCGCAATGTCCCCAAACATGACGGATGGAAAGGGAAAAACAGATCGCACGGATGTGTGCTCTGTTGACGAGCTGATGCACGCCGGTGTCAAAACCGTTACCGTATCCGGGCGCCCTGTGGCACTCTTTTACGAAGGCGGAAGGATATATGCTTTAGATAACCGGTGCCCGCACATGGGGTACCCTCTTTCAAAGGGAACGTTGAAGCAGGGTATGCTGACCTGCCACTGGCACCACGCAAGATTCGATGCAGAGAGCGGCTGCACCTTTGATCTCTTTGCTGACGATGCGGCTGTTTTTGAGGTGAGGACACATGACGGCCGTGTCTTCATCGAAGACAAGGCAGTCAGCCGAGGCGGCAGTGTCCTCGAACAAATAGATTCGAGACTCAGGACCGGGATAGTGCAGTCGATCAATCTTGTGATTGCCAAATCCATCATACGTGAAGTGAATCAGCGTGGCCTGGAGGAAGGCGGGAAAAGGATACTTTCCATTGCCTCGGCCTACGGTACTGTAAAGCAGCGCGGATGGGCTTCCGGACTTACAATACTTACCTGCATGGGAAACATAATTCCGTTTCTGGACAGGGAGTGGGCAGAAACGGCTTTGTTCAAGGGTGTAATGCATGTCGCCGGTGATTATTTCAACGGAGCCGACAGACCGCAGGTGGAACCGCTTGGACATCCGGTCTCGCATGACGGCATGCGAAATCTATCCCTCTGGCTGAGGACTTTCGTAGAGCAGCGTGAGCCGGACGCTGCAATGCGCACGCTACTGACGATGGCATGCCTTTCCACGAAAAATGATTGCGCCACTGCCCTGCTGCAGGCTGCAACGGACCATATTTTCATTGACGGCGGGCATGTCTACGATTTCATAAACAAAGCTTTTGACCTGCTGGATACAATCGGCTGGGAAAGTGCGCCACAGACACTACTGTCGGTCGTGAGGCAGCTGTGCAATGCAAGGAGACACGAGGAGGACAGTGCCTGGAGGAATCCGGTCGATATTGCGTCGCTTTTGTCCGAATATGAAGGTCGTGCAGGTTCAATCGCGAATAATGGAGGGAACAGAAACGCATCTGCGGAAGAGATAGATGCTCTTGCGTGGAAGATCGTTGAAGGCGAACCTGAAGCAATACTTTCGGCAATAGAAAGCAGGCTGAAATCGGGGTGGACGACACTCGACTGTGCTTTTTCACTGACACTTGCATCCGCATTCAGAATTGCCCTCTTCCACGATCAGAACGAATTCGACGACTGGATCACCGTCCTTCATGCATTCACATATTCCAATGCGGTGTACAACTCGGCATCCAGGGTGCTCTCCAACGAACCTGTAATAAAAGCAATTTACCACGGTGCAATGAACACTTATCTGAACCGTTTCCTAAACATGCCCGCAGCGGACATTGACCAGGTTCATTCGGTTGTGTCAGGTGTCCAGTCGCCGCTTGACGAACTTGAAAAATCCATGAACGCGAAGGACGTGGGAAGGGCAAAGGATCTGGTGAACACATATCTTGCCCGCGGAGGCGAAATTTTGGGTCTGATGAAACTGCTTGCAAAATGTGTTCTGCGGGAGGATGCGGAATTCCACACATACCAGCTGATTGATGCCTGCATGAATATTGTCAGGCGGGGAAAACTGTCTGCGGAATCCGCAAGACTGGTTGCGATCGCCGCAGCCCGGTATGTGGCAGCCCATTCACCCACAGACAGAGCCGATCTGCAGACATTCAGCATTGCAACAAGGCTTGAGAGGGGAGAGACGCTGTATGCATCTGATGAATGATTCGAAATTCAGTGCAACGGATGTGTTTCGCACAATGCCGAAAGGGCGACACGAGTTACCTGAGCGCTCGTTTGCGCAGCCGTTCGTAAAACGACGGCAGGCCCTCAACATCCTTGGACTCCCCTACGCTCAGGGAAGCGATCTGCGCCCTTAGATGCTCTACCGTTTTTACACCGTTGGAAATGAAGCCGTTTGAAAGCGCCCGGCACAGCTGCCCCCCTTTCCTGTCCCAGTCGGTCATTATTATGACTTTTCTGTAGCTTCTGCTCATTTCTTCGCACATTTCGAACAGCGTATGCCGGCCGTTGAGAACAAAAATTTCCCCTCCTATGCCGAGTTTTCTCATAGCCTTCCTGTCGTTGATGCCTTCAACTACTATTGGAAACTGTGTATTGAGTTCCGATAGCTCGTCAATCAGCTTTTCCATCTTTTCGAGCATTTTAACGGAAGAGTTCATGGAAGCGGCCGTTTTGAAGTCCTATCACAGCATGAATAAAAAAAGGTTTCTTATAATGTCGCTCGTATCATTTAACGATGGTCTCCGACGAATACCGGGTCAATTACAGCGAAATCACAAAGATCTACAGAAACGAACGGAAGGAGCCCCTTGCAGAAATACCGCCTGATTTCTACGCAAAGGCGAGGGCTTACATCGAGGAACTGAGGACTGAGAGCAAATCTGCACCAGGCACAGAGTACGCCGTCACCGCATCTGCCCAGATTAGAGAAACGGTGAAGCTCCTTCGCCACATATGGGAATTCAGGACGCGCAAGCTGCTGCTCCTTGCAGTGAGTCAGAGGAAGCAGGAGGATTACGAGATCCGGGGGCTGGCAGACGAGGAGAGGGAATTTTTCACCTCGGCCAGAAAACTGGTCAGGGCGCATGAGGACACTGCGATGAGAAGTCCGGATGAAACTGTCCATCCTGCCCGCGCCGCTGAAGAAGCGGCGGCCGGGCAGGCAGGAAAAGAGGTGCAGCGAACAGACGGCGATTCAGTGCATGTCAGTGAGGAGCATCCGCGTACTGCATCATCAGAGGATACGCTGGGCGGGAACAAAATGCTCCTTATAAGGTTTGTTTCCGATATACCGGAATTCACAACGGAATTCGGCAGCATCAGGGCTTCTCGTGGAGACGTTGCAAATCTGCCGGAACGTTATGCGAAGATACTCATAGAAAGAGAGGCAGCCGTCATAATTGACGCAGATGGCCGATAATGCGCTCAGGAAAGATTAAGTCATAGTCGACTTTAGACCGTCACCGATGGATCCCAAGGAAAATCAGGAAATGCTCAGTTTTCTGGGTCTGGGCTCGGTAGATGAACTTTTTGCTGACATACCGGTCAAATTCAGATCGGACGGACTTAATCTCCCTGACGGTATGAGTGAAATCGAGGTTCTACGACATCTGCACAATGTGCTCAATGCCAACACGGACTGTTCCGAATATGCCTGTTTTCTCGGCGGAGGCGTGTACAACACATTCATACCCGCCATAGTCCAGCAAGTCGTGGGAAGATCTGAGCTCTACACATCCTATACACCTTACCAGTCTGAGCTGAGCCAGGGGCTTCTTCAGCTTATTTTCGAGTATCAGAGCCTGCTGGCCGAGCTGACCGGAATGGACGTGATCAATGCATCCCTTTATGACGGTGCAAGTGCGCTCGGCGAGGCGGCCTGCATGTGCGGCAGGATAAGCGACGGCAGTTTCTTCCTGATCCCCGCCGCCATGGCCCCATGGAAGAAATCCGTCCTGCGAAATTACGTAGCCGGAATGGGGCTCGAAGTCAGGGAATATCCATTCAACAGGAACAACGGTCAGGCAGAACTGCGCGAGATATCGGCCATTGCGAAGCAGGGAGCTGCAGGCGTCTATATCGAAATGCCCAATTTTCTCGGCCTCTATCAGGAAGACATAACGGAGCTCAAGGGCATGATCGGAAACGCGATGCTCGTGGCGGGTGTAAATCCTCTCTCGCTCGCCACCGTAATTCCGCCGGGAGAATACGGTGCGGACATTGTCGTGGGCGAAGGGCAGTCGCTCGGACTCAACATGAATTTCGGCGGACCTTTTCTAGGTATATTCGGCTGCCGCAGGGAGCATGTCAGGAAAATGCCTGGAAGAATTGTGGGCGCAACCGTTGATTCGGAAGGTAAAAGATCCTTCTGCCTGACGCTTCAGGCAAGGGAGCAGCATATACGGCGCTCCAAGGCAACCTCGAACGTCTGCACGAATCAGACGCTGCTCGCGGTTGCCGCGTCCGTGTATGTCGCTGCGATGGGACCGGAAGGCCTCGCAGACGTGGCAAGCAGAACTGAAAGAAACAGACGCAGGGCGATGGAACTTTTTGCGGAGCACGGTTCGGAGATACCATTCAAAGGACCCGGCTTCAACGAATTCGTGTCATCATCCCATTCGGATACCGGACGAATGATTGAGGAGCTCCTGAAACATGGAATAATCGGAGGACTTCAGCTGGACGGCATTGTCGACGGCATGGAAAGTTCCGTGCTATGGGCGGTAAGCGAAAGCACAACCGAGGAAGAGATCATCAGGGCGGCAAGGATCGCGGGGGAATTCGTATGACTTTCGCTCAGGCTGAGTGGGACGAGCCGCTGCTGAACGAAATACACTCGCCTCCGGTCTTCGGTTTCGACAGGAAAGTTCCCGCGTCAGAGAGAATCGACAAGGGAAGACTCAACAGGCGGGAGCTGAATCTTCCCGGCATATCTGAACGCGATCTCATGAGGCATTATGTTAACCTCTCTCAGATGAATTATTCCGTTGACAACGGCCCGCACCTACTCGGTTCCTGTACGATGAAATACAACCCGAAGATTTCCGAGAACATTGCTTCCGATAACAAGGTGACCAGACTGCATCCGCTTCAGCCGGCGGAAACGGCGCAGGGGGCCCTCCGCCTGATGTACGAGCTCGAAAGATACCTCGCAGAAATCTCCGGCATGGATGAGGTGAGCCTCCAGCCGGCAGGAGGTGCCCAGGGTGAATTTGCCGGCATGCTGATTACGCGAGCACATTTCAGGAGTCTGGGCGAAACCAGGAAACGCGTTCTTGTACCGGATTCGGCGCATGGGACCAATCCGGCGAGCGCTGCCATGGCAGGATACGAGGTTGTCGAGCTTCCGTCAGACAGAGGCATGGTCGACACCAAGATACTGAGGGAAGCGATGACAGATGATGTTGCCGCTCTCATGCTCACCAATCCCAATACGCTCGGCCTTTTCGAGGAGAAGGTCGAGGAGATTGCGGACATCGTGCACGGCAGGGGAGGTCTGCTCTATTATGACGGCGCAAACATGAACGCAATTGTGGGCAAAACCAGTCCGGGCCTCATGGGCTTCGACATAGTCCATTTCAACCTGCACAAGACATTTGCGACACCGCATGGAGGCGGCGGACCGGGGGCAGGCCCCGTCGGGGTGAAGAAACATCTTTCAAGATTTCTTCCCGTGCCGAGGATTGTGAAGAAGGGCAGCCGCTACAGTTTTGACTACAGCAGGCCGGACAGTATAGGAAAGCTTCATTCCTTCTACGGCAATTTCGGCATACTCCTCAGGGCATATGTCTACATCCTGCTCAATGGAAAGGACGGCCTAAGGCGCAACAGCGAACAGGCGGTTCTCAATTCAAATTATCTGATGGCCAGACTGTCCTCCTCGTTCGAAATTCCGTATAAGAGGCTGAAGAAGCACGAGTTTGTGGCGAGTGCAGGCAGACTGAAGTCGGAAAAGGGCATAACCGCACTGGACATATCCAAGAGACTGATAGATTATGGAGTCCATCCCCCCACGATATACTTTCCTCTCATTGTAGGCGAAGCGCTGATGATAGAGCCTACAGAAAACCTGTCAAAGCAGTCCGTGGATTTCGTTGCCGATGCGTTCAACAGGATCGCCGGGGAGCCGGCAGAACTCCTCAAAAACTCTCCTCATTCGACACCCAGAAAGAGGATAAATGAGGTGAAGGCAGCCAGGGAAATGGTTTTCACCTGGAAGGATTTCGGGAGGATTGGCGGCGCATAGCAGGTCCGGAGGATTCACAGTTCTCACGGTACGTGTTTATTCAATATACCTGGCAGTATGGGGGTAAGATGGCGAGAAAAAAATCAGCCATTGTTGTTTTTGAGGGCATTGACGGAAGCGGTAAAACATCCGTTTCGCGTTACGTGTACTCAAAGCTGAGGAAGGAAATGAGTGTAAAGCTCACCTCCGAGCCGTATGACAGAAAGGTACTGGAGACGGCAAGAGGTTTCGAATCGTTCTTCTCGAAGTCGCGCATTGATGCCATCAGATGCAGTGCCCTTCTGTTCACCTGTGACAGGGCAGGCCACACGCTCCTGATGGAAAAATGGGCAGCCGAAGGGAGAACCGTGCTCTGCGACAGGTATTTCATGTCAACACTTGCCTATCAGGGCGCGCAGTTCTCGATGCGCGGTATCGACATGAATGAATGGCTGCGTTCGATAAACGAACCGTTTCTGGGTATACCCGATATACTCGTATATCTGGAAAGCACGCCGTCCGCCGCCATGCGCCGGGTAATTGCAAGAAAGTCAGGACGGTCTGACTTTGAATCGGAAGATTTCCTGGGTGAGGTTTCACGCATTTACAGCAGGGAATATGAACGATTCTGTGGAAGGAAGATAAGGATAAATTCCGACAGACAGATTGAAGATGTGCAGAAAGATGCACTTGTGTTCATAAAGAGAAGCCTGGAAGTGAAGTGATGCACCCTTCTGAAAGGATTTTTGGCAGCAAGGACCGGAGACTCGGTGGAAACACCATACTGCTGTGCGTTACCGGAAGCATTGCTGCCACAGAGACAGTGAAACTTGCCCGCGAGCTGATCAGGCACGGAGCGAGGGTTGTACCTTTCATGACGGAGGCCGCATGCAGAATAATCTGTCCGGATGCGCTCCATTTCGCAAGCGGCAACGAACCCGTCACATCGCTTACCGGTGCGGTCGAGCACATTTCGGCTGTTTCCGGGGAACGTGTCGCTGTTATCGTTGCACCTGCAACTGCCGATATTATCGGCAAGATTTCGCATGGCCTTGCGGACGATGCAGTGAGCGCGCTCTGCCTGAATGCTCTGGGCTGCGGAGTGCCGATGATTGTGGCACCTTCGATGGGTGCATCGATGATGGACAACCCCTTTGTGAAGGTGAATATGGAAAGGCTGAGAAGGCAGGGGATAAACGTGCTTCCCGCAGTCGTGGCGGAAAACGAGGCCAAACTGCTTGATGCGAGCACGATACTCGCCGAGGCATCACGGTGTTTTTCTGCCGGCCTTCTGAAGAGGAGAAACGTGCTTGTCGTCGGCGGAGCGGG
Organism: Candidatus Sysuiplasma jiujiangense; assembly: GCA_019721075.1. NCBI lineage: Archaea > Methanobacteriati > Thermoplasmatota > Thermoplasmata > Candidatus Sysuiplasmatales > Candidatus Sysuiplasmataceae > Candidatus Sysuiplasma > Candidatus Sysuiplasma jiujiangense. The sequence goes on along the minus strand of JAHEAD010000010.1, from coordinate 12,340 downwards.
CGAGGAGTCATTCGACGATGTCCGCTTTATTACAAGCAGGAGCAGCGGCAGGACTGCTGTCGAAATCGCAACCTGTGCATATGAGCAGAAGGCAAACGTTATGCTCTGGTACGGCAGGATGGATGCCGAGATACCCTCATTTGTCGGTTCAAGGCCATTCCGGAGGCTCTCCGATCTGAGCGCGAATATATCCGGCAGAAAATTTGACATAGTCATTGTTCCGGCTTCACTTCCGGATTTTGTGCCTGAGAAGAGGAGCGGCAAAATATCTTCGGGGAGTGAACTGTCACTGAGGCTGAAGAGGGCTCCCAAGTTCGTGGACGAGGTGAGAGACAGATGCAGGGCGCTCGTTGCGTTCAAGGCAGAAATAGGCGACGACGCGCATGTAATTGAAAGCGCAAGGAAGAGGATGAGGAAAGGAAAGTTCGACATCATTGTGGCGAACAGCCTTGATGATGTCTCTGCTGAAAACACGAGGGCGCATATAATCGACGCGGACGGTGTGCAGACAGTCACAGGGACAAAGAGGGAGCTCGCGGAAGCCCTGATTGCGAAGGTCGCACGTCTCAAATAACCGCGCAGCCGGTATCCGTTCGTCAGACGGAAAGCGTGAACATCACGCTGTCGGCACCTACGTTGAAGAAGCCCAACCTTGCACCGGCGTCTATCCAGCCGTAAGCATAGTTGATGCAGGCAAAAGCGTTCACAAGATCGCCCTTCGAATAAAAGTGCCTGGAGTCGTTGAAGTAGTTCGTCGCCATTCTGAGGAAGTCATCGGCATTCCTTCTGAGCGAGCCCTGTTCCGGTATGGCTATGCTTATCTTCTGCAGCGCAGCCGCTGTCATCCGGGTGTACTTGCCTATCTTCTCTTCCGTTATTCTGTCATTCTTCATCCGTTCACCACGTTTGTGCTGTCTCCGCCATGGACCGTTTCCCTCTCGCGCACTTCGATGATCATCGGAAGCTGAAGTCCACCGCCTATGCCTATGCATACGCCCGTCTGTAGCCTGGGAACCTCCTCGACAATTTCCTGCGTAAGCCCCTCGATTGAGCTGTAGACGACCTTCAGGTCTATCGGATTTGTTATCTTGAGTATGAACTGCGTGTTGCACTGGCTGATTACATTCTTGTCCACCTTTGCAGCGCGCTGTGTTATCACCATAAGACCGAGTCCGAATTTCCTTCCCTCTGATGCGATTGTCCGTATTATTCTGCTGGCATCGGTTTTCCCCTGCTGCGGGCAGAAGTTATGCGCCTCCTCCAAAACAGCGAGCAGTGGCGGGATTTTCTTCCTTTTCCTGAGTTCGAAGAGTGCGGTCAGCATCCTTTTGACGAAAAGAGACTGAAGTTCCGGAGAGGTTCCCTTGAGATTGAGCACTGTCGTCTTCCCCTGAACTACCATTTCCGTTATCTTTGTGCCTTCCGTGACAAATATGCCGGTGCCGTCAATCGATCTAAGCTCCGACGCGAGCTGCTTTGAATACTGGCTGTCCGCACTATCGAGTTTTTCCGCAATCATGCGCAGATCGCAGCTGCCGCCGCTTTTCGCCTCTTCCATTACCGCGGTCAGAAGCATCAGGTGCTGTCTGCTCTCCCTGAATGAGGTAAGAGAGAGTAATTCCTGGGGTGTGAAGTTTGACAGCGTCAGCAGCATCTTTGAGGCGCCGCTGTTTATTTCGGTGTCGAATGCAAATTCCCTTACGATGCCCGGGTAATCACATGAGGCGTCAGCTGCACTCCTCCTCTCCCTCAGAGTTCCGTATTCGCCATGTGGGTCAAGTATCACAACGGTAACACCGTTCTTAATCATCTCCTCGATTATCACGCCGGCGAGGTAGCTTTTCCCTCCGCCGGTCTTGGCCATTACGGAGATGTGCTTCTGAACCATCACGTTTATGTCGAGGACGACGGGAATATTTCTCCCTCTGAGGTGTCCTATGAAGGCACCGTTTTTCCTGTTGTTCAGTCCGAGCGTGCTGGATATCAGTTCATCAGAAGCCCTGAAAACCCGGCTCCCGGGCGCAACCGGTGTTCCGGGCTGGGACATTCCTCCGCGGCCGTCCGGAAAACCGATGACGGAGGCATGCCCTATGTCCGATCTCTCAAACTGTATTTCCTCACCTGCACCAATTCTCTTTGCACCCCCATCAGACAGGTCCGTCTGTATCTGCACCTCGTTCACGTATGCGAGGAGCCATCCGTGTTCATGGTGCCGGACCTGGATGTAATTGTTCCGTTCAATTTCGCCTGTTACCACAAAATCGAATTTATAGGTGCCTGTTTTTCCGAAAACGACGCCTTCCTGTTCCAGGTCTGTATTGTCGTCATCCTTTCCGGCATCCGATCTAAACGCAGCCTCAACCATCTGAGCGCATCCCGCTTTCCTGTATGACTGTATGCTTTTAATTTCTTTGTTATCAAAGGATTTGCTCCTGAATTCAGATGTTTTCGGTGTTTAGGCAGCAAATTCTCCGTGCTGGTAACACAGATGAAATAGAGACCGGTACGCTGAATCTCAACAGTCTGGCGGATGACCACTTCGGGACGACACCATTCCCCATCGAAAAAGGGCCGTCAATCGAACCTTGAGTGCAGTTTCGTCTCAGACACCAACAAGTTTAATCACAAAATCAAAAACTCAGTGCCTTGTTGAAGCCATGACCAGTGTCTCCGGCGCTTCAAGGGCGGAAAAAGAAGAAACAGAATGCCCTGTTTCTCTGACCGGTAATATTTTCGTTATTGTCACATTTACGTTTACCCAGCTTAGCGGTGTGTAGAACCAGAAATTTGTCTGCAAAAGATGCAGTAAGGAATTCATGGCAAGGCTGCGGGGATATGGCCACCACAAACACACATCAGGCAGCACGAAGGAGACGGGAATAAAGGCGAGAGTGAAGAGCACGGTGAGGAAGGCGTCGTGCTTCATGCAGACGCTGCTCGATTCCTTCATATTTCCATGAGGCAATGAGAAAACTCATAAATGAGAGGGATAAGAATGCACCCCCTCAACACATCCCTCCGTTGATCAGAAGGGTGCCAAAAGCCCATAAGCATCATAGCGTATTTGGTGACCTTGCTCCCGAAACCCAATCTGGCGCCAAAATAAAAAACCTGTTCCGGGGTTTCGCCGCTTTGGATCTTCTGAGAGTAACGCAGTAATCAAATATGTGCCATCCGGGTCGGGAACAAGCAAATCAGCTGACAGCAAGCAATAAATACCCATTGCTTCTTAGCATCTGTTACTGAACTGATTACCGGCGAGATTGTGAGCTGGCATTGTGCCTGCTGTGAAACAAATCTGTTCGTAATCGTTCACATTAGTGGGGAATCGAGAACCCCGGCTGGCCGTGAACTCTCGATTCTGACGTTGTTGGTTGATGTGAGTGTCTCTTTGCCAATTCATGAATAATATCGGGCGATTGCCCAGCCGCATTTATGCGGCCAGATTCCGGTCGATCCTGCCGGCGGGCACCGCTATTGGAATTCGATTAAGACATGCGAGTCGAGAGGGGTAAGCCCTCGGCGCACGGCTCAGTAACACGCGGATAACCTGCCCTCAGGTGGAGAATAACCTCGGGAAACTGAGAATAATGCTCCATAGTTCTGGGATGCTGGAATGCTTCCAGAACGAAAGCTTCGGCGCCTGAGGATGGGTCTGCGGCCTATCAGGTAGTAGTGGGTGTAACGAACCCACTAGCCTACGACGGGTATGGGCCTCGGGAGAGGAAGCCCAGAGATGGACTCTGAAACACGAGTCCAGGCCCTACGGGGCGCAGCAGTTACGAAAACTTCACACTGTGGGAAACCACGATGAGGGAATTCCAAGTGCTAATGCATTAGCGTTAGCTGTTCTTTTGCCTAAAAAGCAAGAGAAGTAAGGGCCGGGTAAGACGGGTGCCAGCCGCCGCGGTAATACCCGCGGCCCAAGTGGTGCTTGATATTATTGAGCCTAAAACGTCCGTAGCCGGTTTTGTAAATCCATGGGTAAATCGAGCAGCTCAACTGTTCGAATTCCGCGGAGACTGCAGGACTTGGGACTGGGAGAGGTCAGAGGTACTTCTGGGGTAGGGGTAAAATCCTGTAATCCTGGAAGGACCACCAGTGGCGAAGGCGTCTGACTAGAACAGATCCGACGGTGAGGGACGAAGCCCTGGGGCGCAAACGGGATTAGATACCCCGGTAGTCCAGGGTGTAAACGCTGCGGGCTTGGTGTTGGAGGTTCTAAGGGAACTTCCAGTGCCGGAGAGAAGTTGTTAAGCCTGCTGCTTGGGGAGTACGGTCGCAAGACTGAAACTTAAAGGAATTGGCGGGGGAGCACCGCAACGGGAGTAGCGTGCGGTTCAATTGGATTCAACGCCGGACAACTCACCGGGAGCGACGGTTAGATGAAGGCCAGGCTGATGACCTTGCCTGATTTTCCGAGAGGTGTTGCATGGCCGTCGTCAGTTCGTACCGTAAGGCGTTCTCTTAAGTGAGATAACGAACGAGACCCTTGCCCTTAATTGCAACCGGTTTCTCAGGAAGCCGGGCACATAACGGGGACCGCTGACGCTAAGTCAGAGGAAGGAAAGGTCGACGGTAGGTCAGTATGGCCCGAATCTCCCGGGCTACACGCGCGCTACAAAGGACAGGACAATGGGCTCCGACCGCGAAAGCGGAAGGTAATCCCGAAACCTGTTCGTAGTTCGGACTGAGGGCTGTAACTCGCCCTCACGAAGCTGGATTCCGTAGTAATCGCTTGTCAACATCAAGCGGTGAATATGCCCCTGCTCCTTGCACACACCGCCTGTCAAGCCATCCGAGTCGGGTTCGAGTGAGGGTTCTCTTTTTGGAGAGCTCGAACTGGAGCTTGGTAAGGGGGGCTAAGTCATAACAAGGTATCTGTAGGGGAACCTGCAGATGGATCACCTCCTTTGTATATCAAGTGTGCAAACGCAGAGAGTCCACCAACAGCGTCAGACGAGCCGGCCGAAAATCCTTTATCCGCAAGCGGCTGCGCGCCGCGGCGGAATGATTCTTCCCAGTTTCATCTGCAACGGCCTGGATGTTCGTTCTGTCATGGCTTGGATATGGCTCTTATCGCCATGAATCTGCCGTTTTCAAACAGGAATGTAAATGAGTCCATGCTGTGGTTTGTCGCCCTCATCTTCATGCATCTTATCCTCCTCTGCACGTCTACGTCGCTCAAATCCTGTGTCGAAAGCGCAATAATGCCGTCGGCAAGATATGTTTCGTCCTTTCCCATGTGGGCTATCCTGTCGGCAGGAGACTCCATTGTAAGGAGGACGGTGGAATCGAGTCCCCTCATCCACTCAAAGAAGTAGAACAGCTCGTCTCTTCTGTTCTGCAGGCTGGCTGCGGTTTCCAGCACGTCCAGCGAATCTATGACGAGAAAGTCGAAGGAAACGCTGTCCTTGAGATTTGTCACGTACATCTTGAAAACTTCGAGCCAGCTCCTCTTTGCTGTAAGCTGTTTGAGATTCTTCCGCACTATGCCGAAATCCAGCACTCGCATTCTGTCACCGCCGGACTCGACACTCATGCCGAATCGCCTCATCTGTCTCTCAAGACTGATTCTGTTCTGCTCCAGCGTAAGGTAGACGCCGCGCACTTTTTTACTCACTGCATTGGAATACATCATGTTGAACGCAACTGTCGACTTCATCGTTCCCGGTGTTCCGGCAATAAGAACTATCGAGCCGAATGGTATGCCGCCCTCAAGCTCGGCGTCAAACCCCTCGATATTGGTCGGTATCCTTGCGATTTCAGTCTCCGGTCCGTCACCACCCAATTTATCACTTTCTTTTCGGATGCTTCTAATCAATATTTATTGGTGTCTGTCAGATTCCCTCGCTTTCAGTATCATGCCTGCCCTCCTCCTTCAGCTCCCGGCCTTCAATATAATTAAATGGTCAGCTTGCTTAGTCCTCCAATATGAAGGGAATATCGAGAAGTTCCGCCTATGTTCGGGACAATGTGATGAGGCACAACAGATTTTTTGAAGAATCAATTCCGCTCATTGCATCGGAGAATGTTATAAGCCCCCTTCAGCGGGAAATGCTCAACTCGGACTTCAACGGAAGATACGCCGAGGGATGGCCCGGTCACAGGTACTACCAGGGAAACGAGTTTGTGGACAGGGTGGAGCTGAAGGGTATCGAGCTCGCAAAGAAGCTCTTCAACTGCAATTTCGCCGACCTCAGGCCAATATCGGGCACAGTCGCAAATATGGCTGTTCTTTTCGGCCTGACCGCTCCGGGCGAAACAATTACCGCACCGGCGCTGTCTGACGGGGCACACATTTCAACAGCAAGGTTCGGCGCAGTGGGCTTCAGGGGACTGAAGACGGTGACATATCCGTTCGACAGGGAAAGAATGGCGCTCGATATTGACGGCACGGCAAAAGTACTGAGGGAAGTGAAACCGAAGGTTGCGCTCTTCGGCATGTCGCTTTTCCTGTTTCCCGCTCCGCTCAGGGAGCTTTCGGATGTTTTCAGTGAAGTGGGATGCACTGTCTGGTATGACGGTGCCCATGTTCTCGGACTGATTGCGGGAAAACAGTTCCAGGACCCGCTGAGGGAAGGCGCGCATGTTATATCGGCGAGCACCCACAAGACGTTTCCCGGTCCAAATCACGGCATAGTCCTCGCAAATCCCAAAAGCGAGGAGATGGAGAAGGCTCTTATGCGCGGCGTTTTTCCCGGCGTGACAAGCAACCACCATCTGCATGAGATGGCCGCGCTCTGCATAGCGCTCGATGAAATGATAAGGTTCGGCAGGAGCTATGCAAGGCAGATCGTCGCCAACTCGAAGGCGCTTGCGCAGTCCCTCTATGACAGGGGTTTCGATGTTCTTGCCTCCAATTACGGTTTCACAGAGTCTCACACACTGGCCGTAAATGTTTCGAAGATCGGGGGAGGCAGCGGATGCGCGACGCTCCTCGAAAAGGCGAATATAATCGTCAACAAGAATCTTCTTCCGGACGACACCAGTTCGGTGAATCCGAGCGGTCTGAGATTGGGAACGCAGGAAGTGACGCATCTGGGGATGAAGAAGGATGAAATGGAGGAGATAGCATCTTTCTTCGAGAGACTGCTGATAAGGAAGGAGGATGTTGCTTCGGTCAGGAAGGATGTGGTGAAGTTCAAACGCCGCTACAGCAGGCTGAAATACTGTTATGGTGAAGGCTACCCTGCTTACAGGTACGAGCATTTCCTTCGCTCGATCAGTTGAGTATGTGCTTCAGCTCCTCCCTGAGTGTGCACGCCCTGCACACATTCCCGGAGGTGATATCGCCGCATGCCGTGCATTTAGACGCATTCATTTTCTTCCGCGCGGATGAAAAGGAGGCGGCAGATTTGGCAATGGAGTATCTTGCTCCCGGCATTTCGCTCTCCATTTTCAGGACGATTTCCCTGAAAAGGTTTCTTGAGGCTTCTTCCGAGTAAGGGCATGACGATCGAAGAAACGGTATGCCGTTCTGCATTGCAAAGAGGAGAACTTCATTTTCAGGTATCATGCGGAGTGGCTGGGCACGCGGTACGAGGCCCTCCACCTTATTCAAATGCGGTCCCATCATTGCCATTCTTCCGGTATCCCCCCTGGCCATGTTCATCATTACAGACTGTGCTGTATCATCGAGATTCAGTCCGGTGACCAGCCGTTCCGCGCCCGCTTCCCTCGCCATTGAATTGAGCAGATTTCTTCTGAAGACGCCGCAGTAGGCGCAGGTGGTCCGCTGCCGCTCCGCCGCTGCAAGCCTGTCCATTGTGAAACCCGCCTCTTCACGGAACGATCTGCACCTCCAATCAATCCCCTCCCTGCGGCAGTACTCCCCCACGATCCCTGCAGCTTCTGACCTGTAGCCTGTGATTCCCTCGTCGACAGTAATCGCAATCAGCCTGATGTCATTCCTGTTTTCAGCCGCCTTCCTGATCAGTTTGAGGGCTGTCATGCTGTCCTTCCCGCCGGAAACAGCCACGCATACCGTCGAATTCCTTGACAGTATATTCTGTCTTCTTACTTCCCTGTTCACCCTTTTTTCTACAGATTCGCTGAAATGCCGTGTGCAGTAGTGCCTGCCGCTGTATCGTGCAAAATAAATTGCATTCAGGTTGCAGAAGGAACATTTCACGGCATTAAGCAGCTGCATCGCGAATAAAGATATTTTGTTTTCCGGGCATCATGGGCAAAACGCTTTTAGTATGCTCTTCAATGATGTTGCGGTTTCATGGACGAAACGGAACTCTGGGTTGAAAAGTACAGGCCAAAAAGATTTGACGACATCGTGGGACAGGGGGCCATTGTGTCCCGGCTGCGTTCATACGCCGAGAGCAGGAATCTTCCGCACCTCCTCTTCGCAGGACCCGCGGGAACAGGCAAGACCACATGCAGCATAGTACTTGCCAGGGAGCTGTTCGGTGAGTCCTGGAAGGAAAATTTCATGGAACTCAACGCTTCCGATGAAAGGGGTATAAAGATCGTCCGTGGGGATCCGGAGCACAATGTGCCGAGCAAGATCAAGAATTTTGCGCGAACTGCCCCTCTGGGCAATGCTTCATTCAAAATTATATTCCTGGATGAGAGCGATGCGCTTACGCCCGACGCCCAGTCAGCTCTCAGGAGGACGATGGAACTTTATTCGAGGAGCTGCAGGTTCATTTTCTCAGCAAACTATCCGGGCAGGATAATAGATCCAATCCAGTCCAGATGCGCAGTCTTCCAGTTTTCCCCTCTTGCCGATGCAGACATAGAAAAGTGTCTGCAGAAGATCATAGACAATGAGGGCATTCGCATCAGCAGGGCTGCCGTTGAATACATCGTCCGTTACTCAAGGGGAGATTCCCGGAGAGCAATAAACACACTTCAGGCAAGCGCATTTCTGAGCAGCGATATCGATCAGAATACTGTATATCTGGCAACATCCACGCCTGATCCGAAGGAAATGAAGCAGCTGATAGAGTACGCGCTCCATGGTCATTTCCTCAAGGCAAGGAGCGTTCTGGACGCCTTTCTCTTCGACAGGGGCATGAGCGCTCCCGATGTTATATCCTCCATGCACAGGACAGTGTTCGAAATGGACATCCCGGAGGATGCCCTCCTCGAGATAATAAGCAGGATAGGTGAAACAGAGTTCCATGTCGTTCAGGGGGGGAACGACAGAATACAGCTTGAATCGCTCATAGCACAGATAGGGCTGATAGGCAAACGTGAAGACAGCAGAGCGATAAGACAGAAGACGTTTCGCTAGGATCTACGGCAGACCATCCACATGCAACGCTTTCAGCAGCTGGGAATCCAGCCTGTGCCGCAGAGGTAACGGGCGTGAATTATACCTTCCTGATTTCCTTTGCCTTTATGCGCAGCTTTGTGTAACCGCATTTCCTGCACCTGGTGGCCCTGATAGAATTGGTTGCAGAGCAGTTCATACATACCTTCTTGTTCAGAAGTCTCGCTTCCGCCTCTTTGAACTTCGCCATTTGGATTCTGTTGAGCAGAGTTGCAATCCATATATAGAAATTGCGCATTTGGCGCGGATGGCAGTAAGGAAGTTGCCTGCAGTCCGGCTTCCTCCGGGCCGAATTGAATTTAACGCGTCTCCTGCACTTCCCGGGGAAAGGATACAAGTGACCATCTTCCGGTAAGCGTTTTCCCGTGTTTGACAATCCTGAATCCTGAAAGAAGGTCCTCCCACTCTGCGGCGCCCACATGTCTGCTGTCCCCCCTCCTGCCGAAGGAGGTTACGCTGAGAAACGCCACACCCTCTTTTTTCAGGACCCTCCTTATCTCAGAAATCGCCCTTCTGTGGTCGGACATGCAGCAAATTACCCTGTGGGACAGGAGGAAATCGATGCTCGAATCCGGTATTCCCCTGAGATCAGCCGCTGAATCCGTGTAACACTCTATGTTCCGTATGCTGTTTTCACTGATTTTTTTCTTCAGTATTTCAATTGCCTTCAAGCCTGTATCGGCTGCATAGACCTTTCCGGAAGGGCCGACCAGCCTGGAGAAGCGAATAGTGAAGTATCCTGGTCCGCATCCTATGTCGGCCACACTGTCTCCATTGTGAATATATGCGTCAAACGCACTCTGCCTTTCCATAAGCTTGCGTATACCGAGATCAAAAAGGCGGGGAGGCGGATGCCTGTCATGCGGTGTCTCTGTCATGCGCATTTCAACTGCCTTCAGCTACACAGCAACTGCCGTCATTCCCCTGCCGGCACCTCAGCCGGGAAGGCTGATCGCCCTGTTGAGCCTGGCAGCAATAGCTCCTCTCGACTGCGCTCCGACGATGGAATCCACATTTCTGCCCTTCCTGAAAATCAGCAGCGTTGGAATCCCCATTATGTTGAACTGAGCGGAAGTACCGGGATTTTCATCAACATTTAATTTTCCAAACGCTACCCTGCCGTCATATTCAACTGCGAGCTGCTCCACTACCGGGGATACCATTCTGCAGGGACCGCACCATGGTGCCCAGAAATCGACGAGTGAAACACTGTTACCCTGTACAAAAGGCCTGAAGGTGGTGTCTGTGAGGACAGTAACGCCTTTCGGCTGTGCCGGCTTCGCAGTGCTCTCCCTGCTGGTGTTCATCATCTCCTGCAGTTTCCTTTTTCTGATCTCCTCTATCTCGCTGTCGAAATCCATTGTTTCAACACCCTCATTCAATGTCTGCCATCACCTGTCTGAGATCTTCCTCTACCTTTCCCGCCATTTCCTCAAGCCCTCTGTCTCCGACCATCTTTATCATCAACCGCGGACTTATTGTGGAAACGACCGTGTGATCTCCCTCTGCACGCAGTGTAATCCTGCACGGAAGCAAAAGCATTCCGGGGCCTCCGCCCTGAATCGCCGTCAGGGCATGAGCGGGTTTGCACACCTCCAGCACGATCATTTCACCCGTGTCCTTTCCTGTCTTTTCCATTATCGTTCTGCCCACATCGATGGTAGAGAGGACGCCGTAACCGCTTGATTTCAGGCGCTCACTCAGCCGGTCGACTGTCGCTGTCAGGGGCAGTCCGGTTCTTGCTGTAAACTGTATGTCAGGCTGACTTTCTGTTTTCATTCTGCTCCTGATGTCGAGAGATTTTTCAAGTATAAATATTTGATGGTATTGCCAATATTATGCAATACTTTATTAGCCTGTGACCTGTATGTCCGCCAGCATGAAAGGCATAAAATCTCTACTCGGTCCGGGCAGCGAATGTTCCAGCCTCCTCTCCTGCCTCTACGATCTGGGGGAGGGTGATATCGCCGTACTGCGCGCAGTGGCATCGAAGGAGGAGTCGTCCCTTGATGAGCTCTCCGCCGCCCTTTCGAGGGACAGAAGCACCGTGCACAGGAGCCTCTCAAAACTTCTGGTCCTCGGAATGTGCTACAGGACAAAGAAAGGAATTCGCGGAGGCGGCTATTATCACGTCTACGGCCTGGTCGACACCGAACAGATAAGGAGGAAAGTGGATGGCGATGTAAGGGAAATGGTGGCAGCCCTCGACCTGCTTATTTCAAATTTCAGCCGGAATTTTGAAAAGATGGTTGGCGGAATTTGAAACGGAATGCTTGGAAAAGGTATCGCCCGTGCTATGCAGTGCACAGACTGGACACACAATATTGCTGAAGGAAAATAACATAATGCAGTCCGATAGATGTGATACAGGCAGGCACAGATTTTGGCGTCAAAAAGTGAATTCCGATTGAGGCGGACAACCGGTCAAGACAGGCGGTAATGAATAACAACGTGGGAGGGGTCTGATATCATCAGTTATTCCGAAATATGTTGTTTTATATCCAAACCGTTGCACAGCGTTCCATAAAGGGATATTGCAACTGCTGTGTCCCCGAATGACAGACCGTTCTGTAAATCGAACGCCGGAAAAAGCCTGCGGTGCCCCGTGCCCGGACCATGGGAAGAGATACACAGGATGATGAGGAAGACGGCGTGTATGAAGATGTCAACAGGTCAATTGTTAAGATGTGTTTCCCGTTTCTCAGGTCTACACCGCTGGAATATTGCGATGATAACGGATTCAGCCTACTCAACTTGAACGCGCAGGAATAACCGTGTTTCTGTCACTCACCTGTTTTATTGCCTGCCGGAACATAAAGCGCAAAGCAACCTTAATGTAACGACAACTGTCCGGGGAATGATGGGACATATATTTGGATGTCGGATCGTTTCCGTTTTTCGTCTCCGTGCATTTACGCAACGGCGTAGACGCAGGAGATGCCCGTCATTCAGCTATGGCGGACATAAAGGGTTAGGCAATGAGTGCCGCAGATACATCAGCTTCTGAAACATGACCGACCTTCCATTCTTGCAGGAGCAGTGTCAGCCGTG
>JAHEAD010000009.1 GCA_019721075.1 Candidatus Sysuiplasma jiujiangense | reverse complement strand
TATACTACTAACTATTTAGACTCTTCGGTCCGAGCACACTGGCAATTCAAAAATCGAATCAAAAACGCTTATTTTCCTAACCCTTTATGGCCGCCATAGTCATTCAGCTTATCTTTAAATACAACTACCGTTTAGCAATTCTACCCTTCAGGGTGACCAGACGCATTTGGGCAATGCACCGCATCCCGACAAGATTCCGTCTGATGCTTTCTTACGGAATCGGAGGCGCCACGGTTGCCTGAGTCGCAAGGGACCATTCGAAGTAGACGCCGTACCTGTGACAGGCGGCGCTGTGAAGGTGTTAGTTAATGCCAAACAGAAGGAGACCAAGACGAGGCTCAATGGGCTACTCGCCGAGAAAGAGGGCCAAACGGGAGGTGCCGAAACTGGATTCATGGCCCGAGGCAGCCGGAGGACCGAGAATTCAGGGTTTTGCGGGCTACAAGGCAGGAATGACGCATGCTATACTTGTTGATTACAGGGCCTCTTCGACAACAGCCGGCCAGGAAGTCCAGGTTCCGGTGACGGTCGTCGAGACGCCGCCATTGCGTATCGCCGCTGTGAGGATATACAGCCGCGGTGGCAACGGCCTCCAGACGGCCGGTGAACTGTGGTCTGAAAAACCTGACAGGGAACTGTCCAGGCTTTATGAAATAAAAAAGAACAGAAATTTTGCTCAGGAAGTTGAGAATTTCAAGAAGATCGAAGGCGAAGAGGTAAATATCATAGTGCATACACAGCCCTCGTTTGTAACCGGTGTCCCGAAGAAGAAGCCGGAACTCATGGAAATCAGGATAGGCGGCGGCTCTTTTGCCGAAAGACTGGAATACGGTCTTTCCGTTCTTGGAAAGGACCTCAATGTCAGGGATTATCTCAAGGACGGGGATGTTGTGGATGTTATTGCCGTTACGAAAGGAAAGGGCTTTCAGGGTGCGGTAAAGAGATGGGGTGTGAAGCTGCTGTCCCACAAGAACAGCAAGCACACCAGAATGATAGGCACACTCGGTCCCAAGAGGCCCGGTTATATTTGGCCGACCGTCCCGCAGTCGGGCCAGATGGGATACCATCAGAGAACCGAACTCAACAAGCGTGTACTGAAAATAGGGGACAATGGCGAGGAGATAACACCGAAGGGCGGTTTCCTCAATTATGGAAAAGTCTCAGGGTCGTACCTCCTGCTGCATGGAAGTATTCCGGGCCCGGCAAAGAGGCTGATACGGCTGAGAGATACAGTACGGCCGAGACTCACAAAGGTCAAGGAAGCGCCGTCGCTCACTTACATATCGACAGAATCCAAGCAGGGGGCATGATGGAATATGGCTGAAAAGAAACTTGAGGAGCAGGTCACCGCACTCAGGGAAGGACACGTCTTCGTGTATTCACCTGGCGGAAAGGCGGCCGACCAGGTGCAGCTGCCTGTCTGCTTTTCCACATCTTACAGGCCAGACATAATAAGGAAGGATGTCGCGGCAGCCGCATCAAACAGGAGGCAGCCGTACGGACCGAAATTCAGGGCAGGAATGCACCATTCCGTGGAGACCTGGGGAAAGGGCAGGGGCGTGGCAAGGGTCCAGCGCATCAAGGGACAGTCCACTGCCGCAGAGTCTCCAAACAACGTCGGTGGCAGGAGGGCACATCCGCCAAGGCCATGGAAAGACTGGTCAATGAAGGTAAACGCGAAGGAAAGAAGGCTTGCCCGCATGTCAGCCCTTGCGGCAACCGCGAATGCCGAAATCGTCCGTTCCAGAGGACACAGGTTTTCCGAGGAGCTTTCACTGCCTGTTGTGTTGGAAGACAGTATCGAGGAGCTCAGCAAGGTGGCGGAATTTGAACAGCTGCTGGGTTCCCTCGGAGTGGTTGACGATATTGTAAGGGTCAGGAACGGAAGGCATGTCCGGGCTGGAAAGGGAAAGATGAGGAACAGAAGGTACAGACAGCCTGTGGGTCCGCTCGTAGTTCTTTCCTCTCCCGATGTCGCACTCGCAAGGAGTGCCAGGAATCTTGCAGGTGTCGATGTGATCACTCCTGGCCAGCTCAGTACAGAGATGCTTGCTCCAGGCGGGGATGCGGGAAGGCTTGTCATATTTTCCAGGAAAGCACTGCAGAATCTGGGAGGGAAGTAGCATGCCGAAGGAGCGGAAGATCACTGATGAGTACACGGTTCTCGTGCATCCGTATGTGACAGAAAAGACAATGAACGCGATGTCCGGGACATCAAGACAGAATCTCAGGGACGGCAACAGATTGGAGTTTGTTGTCAGGACAGATGCGACCAAGCAGGAAATAAAGCAGGCGTTCGAGAAAAGGTTTGAGGTTAAGGTGGAAAAGGTGAATGTCAAGATCCGCTCGGACGGCAAACATGCGATAATACTGCTGAAGGAAGGCTACTCCGCGGAGGACATAGGCGTGAGAATTGGCGTAATATGAGGTAGTTGAAATGGGAAAGAGATTAAGAACGCAGAGAAGAGGCGAGGGTTCTCCGAACTACAGGTCACCCAGTTTCAGGCATCTCGCGCCCGGAAGGCATCCCCAGATCAGGGAGGGCAAGGGAAAGGTCATGGACATACTGCATGCGCCGGGAAGGAGCACGCCCCTGATGCTTGTCGATTTCGGCGGACAGAAGGAATATCTCATTGCTGCCGAAGGCTCGTTTGTTGACCAGGAAATTGCGGTGGGGCAGGAGGCACCGATTGAGAGGGGAAATATAATACCCGTAGGCTCCATCCCGGAAGGGACTCTCATCTATAACATAGAGCTGAAACCGGGAGATCTCGGGAAGCTTGTCAAGACAGCGGGTACGTCGGCGACCGTGATCAGCCATGGGACCGAGACAACAGTCCAGCTTCCTTCGGGCGGCTTCAAGAGGATAAACAACAGGTGCTATGCCGCAATCGGTGTTCCCGCGGGCAGCGGCAGGATTGACAGGCCGTACGCCAAGGCCGGCAAAAAGTATCACGCTCTTTCTTCCAAGGCAAAGACACACATTAAGGTGAGCGGCGTTTCAATGAATCCCGTCAACCATCCGTTTGGCGGCGGTTCACATCCTCATGTCGGCAGACCGAGTACAGTTCCGCGCGGCGCAAGGCCCGGGCAGAAGGTTGGCAGGCTGTCGCCTCAAAGGAAGAAGAAGGAGTGATTAAATGGCTGAAGAAACACTCGAAAGCAAGCTGGCCAAGAAGAGGACAGGGAAGAAGAGGTCCAAGGTCACAGTCAGAAGAAAGAAGGAATTCACTTACCGCGGACACTCGCTGGAGGAAATGCTCGGCATGACACTTGCGGAAATTCTGCCGATCCTTCCTGCCAGGGCAAGGCGTTCCTATAAGAGGGGTCTCAACAGGGAACAGCAGTCATTCGTGGACAGGCTGAAATCATCGAACGGCGAGGCAGTGAAGACACACCGGAGGGAGATATTCATACTTCCGGACTTTGTCGGCAAAAAGGTTGCAGTCTACAACGGAAAGGAATTCAAGGAAGTTGAAATCAAGGCCGAAATGATAGGCCATGCACTTGGAGAATTTGCGCAGACCAGGCGTTTCACGAAGCATTCGGGACCGGGTGTCGGTGCGACCAGAGGCTCCAAATTCCTGCCGCTCAAATGAGGTAAGAAAATGTCAGGTTATACACAGCAGACAGATCCGGATACAACATCCAGAGCGCTTGTGAAGGACATTGACATTTCACCCAAGCATGCGCGCGAAATTTGCCGCTCGCTGAGAGGAAAGAAGGTGGACACAGCGCTCGGATATCTCGACGACATCATCGAATTGAGGAAGGCGGTGCCCTTCAGGCGTTTCAAGAAGCAGGTGACCCACAAGAAGGGCATCGGACCAGGAAGGTTTCCTGTGAAGGCTGCTAAATTCGTGAAAAGGGCGATAGAGGAAGCACAGCACAACGCAGAATACAAGGGACTCGATTCGGACAGCATGCGCATACACACAATAAGCTCTCACCTGGGCCAGCCGTTCGACTTTTTCAGGCCGCGCGCATTCGGGAGGAGCGGGCAGTGGAAGAGGCAGCGCGTGATCATAGAGGTAATACTTGAAGAAATCAAATGAGGAAGACAGATGAGTGGAGAGAGAAAGTTCATCAATGAAAACACGAGACGCGTACTGCTGAAGGAGTACATGATGAAGGAGGTTGACAGGGCGGGCTTCGGTGGTATAGACATTCAGAGAACGCCTCTGGGCACACGTGTCACGCTTGTGACAGAGCGTCCGGGACTGGTCATCGGAAGGAAGGGCGGCGTGATCAAGTCGCTTACCAGGCAGATGGAGGAGCTCTTTGATTTCGACAATCCGCAGATAGAGGTCCAGGAAGACCAGAATCCCAACCTCAATGCCCAGATTATGGCAAAGAAGCTTGCATTTGCACTGGAGCGCGGATGGCATTTCAGGAGAGCCGGTCATTCTACGGTAAGACGTATAATGGATTCAGGCGCAAGGGGATGCCAGGTCATCATATCGGGAAAACTCACCGGCCAGCGCCACAGGACTGAAAAGTTCAAGGAGGGGCATATTAAATACTGCGGCGAGCCGAAACGCCTGTTCATCAGGGAAGGTTTTGCCGCTGCAAAGCTGAAACTGGGCATCATAGGCGTCAAGGTGCAGATAATGGCTCCCGATGCAAAACTGCCCGATGAGATCACGATCAGCGAGCCTGGAAAGGTGGGAATTGAGGTGCCGGCCGAGCAGCCGCCCGTTGCAGAGCAGGCTGCGGCCGAAACTGCGGCGGAGACACCGCCTGCGACCGCAGACGGGCATGAAAACGGGGGTGAAGAGCCTAAATGAGTCTTGTGAAGGCAAAGGAAGTCAGAGCCATGAGGAAGGAAGAAAGGGCTCAGAAGCTGAAGCAGCTCAGGGATGAGCTGATGACAGAGAGAGGTCTTTCCGCGATGGGTGGTGCGCCCGCAGACCCGGGCAAGATAAGGGCGCTGAGGAAGCAGATAGCGCGCATACTCACGGTGGAAAGGGAGGAAGAAAGTTAATGGCAGGAATATGTCCAACGTGTGGTTTACCCGAAGAACTGTGCATGTGCGAGCAGATAGCAAGAGAACAGCAGTCTATAGTCGTTTACACAGACAACCGGCGCTATGGCAAGGTCGTGACTGTGGTTGAAGGATTCAACACTTCAGACATAGATATCGAGGCTCTGGCGAAGAAGCTGAAGATGAAATGTGCGTCCGGCGGAACTGTCAAGGACGGCAGGATTGAACTTCAGGGAGATCATAAAAGAAGGGTCAAGGAAACGCTGGATGAAATGGGTTTCAATGCCACTGTCAGGTGATTAATCTGAAAGAAAGAGGTTTTCTCAGGGGCGAATTCATAGGCGAAAGTGTTGTCGTCTGCGACAGCAGCATGAAAGAGATGGCGAGAGGAACTGTCGTCTGGGAAACAAAGAACATGGTGCATATCGGCAATCCTGAAAGGAAATTTTCCAAGAAGGGGCACATGTTCATCTTTCAGACGGAGAACGGCAGGGCAGTGGTGGAAGGTGCAAAGATAGCGTTCAGACCCGAGGACAGGATAAAGAGGCTGAGATGAATGGTAACAAGGGATATAGGCGTAACAAAATGGAAGCCGGCTGCAGAATGCAGCGACAGCAAGTGCCCCTATCATGGAAGACTGTCCGTGAGGGGCCAGTCGATAATCGGCAGGGTGGTTTCGGCAAAGATGAAGGGCACCGTCATTGTCGAGAATGAGCACAGGAAGTTCAGTCACAAGTATGAGCGGTATGAGCGGAGGAGAAGGCGGTATCCTGCCCATCTCCCGGGGTGCATCCAGATCCGGGAAGGGGATGAAGTAAGGATAATGGAGTGCAGACCTCTGAGCAAAACAGTGAGCTTTGTCGTCATAGAGAGGAGCGGATCAGCATGAAGGGACTTGCCGGAAAGCAGATGAGGGGAATGAACACCGGCGGAATACTTTCAGTCATAGACAATTCGGGCGCCAAGATGGCACAGATAATTGCCGTTCCCGGATATCACGGCACAATCAGGCGTTATCCGAGAGCAGGCATCGGTGACATCGTTGTTGTCACGGTCAAAAAGGGGACGCCGGAAATAAGGAAACAGGTTCTGTATGCAGTGATAGTAAGGCAGAGACGTCCTTTCAGGAGATCAGACGGGACGATGGTCCAGTTTGAGGACAATGCGGCAGTCATAACGACCGAAACAGGCGAGGCCAAGGGAACAGATATCAAGGGCCCCGTCGCGAGAGAAGCTGCGGAACGCTGGCCGAGAATCGCGGCTGTCGCCTCAATGATAGTGTGATGCAAATATGACGGAGAACAGGAGATTGCAGAGGAAACGTATATTCACCGCCCATGTTACGGCAAGGAGGAAGCAGATGGTCCTGCCGCTGAGCGAGGAGCTGAGGAAGCAGCGGAACATAAGCAGGGTGCCGGTCAGAAAGGGCGACACCGTTGTCGTCGTCAAGGGAGACAGCGACATACGCGGGCTTGAAGGCAAGGTGTCAAAGGTCGACACACGCAGGCGGAAGATCCTTGTTGACGGCGTTACGATTGCCAAGGCAGACGGAAAACAGGCTGCAAGACCGCTGGCATATTCAAACCTGATGATCATCGCTCTGGCGGTTGACCAGAAAAGAAATATTTCAAGGGAGGAGAGCTGAAATGTCCGGAAGGATCAAGAGGATGGCGGCGCCGCAGCGATGGCCGCTTAAGCGGAAAACCGACTACTGGATAGTCAAACCCTCAGCCGGACCGCATGAGACGGAATTTTCTCTTCCCCTTCTCATGGTTGTCAGGGACACGCTGAAGCTGTGCAACAATGCAAGGGAGGCCAGAGCCCTGATCAACGCGGGGGCATTCTCTGTCGACGGGCGAATCAGAAAGGATTACAGATACCCCGTCGGCCTGATGGATGTGCTGACGGTAAAGGGCGAGGAAGGCGGATACAGGATGATTATAGACAGGAGGAAGAAACTGCATCTTGTGCGCATACCGCCCGAGGAATGCAGCTGGAAGATATGCAGGGTGGAGGGAAGGAGGACGCTCCCCGGAGGCAGGCCGCAGATCCTGCTGCATGACGGCAGGACAATCCTTTCCGACATATCAGTCAAGACCGGCGACGCGGTGAGGATCGGATTGCCGGAACAGAAGATTGTCGACGTGATGCAGCTTAAGCCCGGGGCAAAGGCACTCGTCACCGGCGGTTCCCATGTGGGGGAAATAGCCACAGTCTCAAAATTCGAAAAGTGGAGAAATCCGGCTCCAAATCTGGTCTATTTCAAGGAAGGTTTCTCCACGGTATGGAGAAACGTGTTTGTTGCCGGGGATGAGGTCTCTTCAATAAAGGCTGTGGAGGTGCCGGCATTATGAATCCGATGAGGGCACCGGCAATTGACAAGGTCGTTGTCAATATAGGTGTAGGGGAAGCGGGCGAGCGCCTTCTCAAGGCACAGAAAGTGCTTGAAATGGTTACTGGCCAGTCGGCAGCCGTCACCTATTCCAGGCGGACCAACCGTGATTTCGGCATCAGAAAGGGACAGAATATCGGATGCAAGACAACACTCCGGGGAGAAAGGGCAATGACATTCCTCAGGAAGGCCCTCTGGGTGAAGGAAAACAGGGTGAGTCTCTATTCGTTCAGCAGCGACGGTAATTTTTCATTTGGCATACCGGACTATACAGATTTCGAGGGAATGAAGTACGATCCTGAAATAGGTGTTTTCGGGATGGATATAAGCGTCTCCCTGAAAAGGAAGGGATACAGGATTGCACGTCGCCAGACAAAACGGAGGAGCATACCTGCCAGACACCGCATGACACTGACGGAAGCGGTTGCATACCTGAAGGAGCATTTCAGCTTGGAGGTGCTTGAATGAAGCCCAGGAAGGAATTCGGCAGGAAGGCGGGATGCAGGAGATGCGGAAGGAAGAGGGGCATAGTGAGAAGATACGGGCTGCACCTGTGCAGACAGTGCTTCAGGGAAATTGCCCCGCAGCTTGAGTTCAGGAAATATTCCTGAGGTGAACAGTATGCAATCTGATCCATTAAATGACGCAATGTCGACAATAAAGAACGCGGAGGAAAGGGGTAAGGACGAATGCGTGATACGCCCGGCATCAAAGCTCATAGGGCATGTGCTGAAAGTCATGGCAGAGAACGGCTATATCCGCCAGTTTGAGCTCGTTGACGACGGCAGGGCCGGAATCTTCAGGGTCGTCCTTGCAAAGAGAATAAACAACTGCGGTGTGGTGAAGCCCCGCCATTCTGTGAGGAAGATGGATATCGAGCAGTACGAGTCAAGATACCTTCCCGCACAGGATTTCGGCCTTCTTATAATGACGACCACAAACGGTGTCATTTCGCAGTTCAAGGCAAAGGAGCTTGGTGTGGGAGGAAAGCTCCTGGCGTACGTCTACTGAGGTGTAATCGATGGCAGTAATCGGCAGAGCGGAGAATGAAATACAGATACCGGACGATGTAAAGCTGTCAATCAGCCCGGATGCCGTAACCTCAAAGGGGAAGGCAGGCGAAATAGCCAGGAAGGTGAATTTCGGCAGGGTGGATGCCAGTATTTCCGGAAAGACACTGAAGCTAGGCATTGAAATGCCCTCAAAGCTGGAGCTTGCAAATCTCAACACCATAACATCCGAGATAAGGAGCATGATTGAAGGCGTTTCCAAGGGATTCGAATACAGACTCAGGATTGTCTATGCCCATTTCCCGATTAAGGTTCAGGTGAAAGGCCCGGAGGTAATGATTGAAAACTTCCTTGGCGAGAGGCATCCGAGGAGGGCAGCCATTGTCGGCGGTGCGAAGGTCAGCATATCGGGAGATCAGGTCACTGTTTCTTCACCGTATATCGAGCATGCGGGCCAGACTGCCGCCAACATAGAGCGCGCCACGAGGATCAAAAACTATGATAAGCGCGTGTTCCAGGATGGAATATATATTGTGTCGAAGGCAGGGAAGGCGGTATCATGAAGCTTGAGGAGATTGTTGGACAGGACAGCGAAATGCTGAAAAAGCTCTCCGACGCAGGCATCACGGATGAAGGTGCTCTCGCCGAGCGGCTCGAGGATGAAGAGAAGGCGGCCGAGCTTCAGACCAGCATCGGCGCATCGGATGCAGAGTTGAATTCCTGGAAGGAAAAACTCGGCATTGAAGCGAACGGCGCCGAAGAGGAAGCAGCCGAGGAAAAGGAAACTGTTGTCGCCGAAACTTCAAAACTCGAGGAGGAAGGCAAATACCATCCGCACCGGAAACCTTCACTCACACCGGCGCTCAGGGACGCGCTCAGGAAGAGAGCGGAGACAGCCGCAAGAAGGCCGGCATTCCACCGCGCCGAATATTACAAGGCGGACAGGATCGGTCTCAAGTGGAGGAGGCCGAGGGGAAACCAGGGCAAGATGAGGCTTGCGGTCTACTACAGGCCGAAGCTGGCATCCGCAGGCTACGGTTCCCCGGCAATGGCGAGGCATCTGCACCCCTCAGGCTTTGCCGAAAAGATTGTTCATAACGCCGGTGAGCTGGAAGGCGTTGATCCGAAAACAACAGCAGTGAGGATTGCCCACTCCGTCGGCACCAGGAAGAGGAATGAAATTGTTGCAGAGGCCGAAAGGCTGCAGATAAGGGTTCTCAACGGGTGATATCAATGGATCTGAAAAATCAGAAAAGGATGGCTGCCGGCATATTGAAGTGCGGCGGTTCTCGTGTAAAGATAAACCCCAACAGGATTTCAGACGTCGCCGATGCCATCACCAGGGCGGACATCAGGACAGCAATCCAGTCCGGCAGCATCTATGCCGTTCCGCGGAAAGGCAACTCCAGGGGAAGGATCAACAGCAATCTGGAGCAGAAGATGAAGGGAAGGCAGAGCGGCAGGGGATCGAAGAAGGGTACGTTCAATACACGCGCACCGAAGAAGCAGAGATGGAAGAAAACAATAAGGGCGATGAGGGAACAGCTCAAATCGTACCGCGACGGCGGGAGAATCGACCGCTCCACCTACAGGAAATTTTACAGGCTCACCAAGGGAGGCATGTTCAAGGGCAGAAGAAACCTTGAAGAGCACCTCAAGGGTGAAGGTCTGCTCAGGGAGGAAGTGAAATGACAGGACCGCGTTACAAGGTACCGTTCAGGAGAAGAAGGGAGGGAATCACAGATTATTCCCACAGACTCCGTCTGCTCAAGTCGGGAAGCCCGAGGGCGGTTGTCCGCTGCAGCAACAGGTACTTCACTGTTCAGTTTATCAGTTTTGATCCTTCCGGAGACAGGGTCATTGCGACGGCGAACAGCATTGAACTCAGGAAGTATGGCTGGAGCGGCGCAGCCTCAAACGGCGCCGCAGCCTTCCTGACCGGTATGCTGGCGGCGGCGAGGGCAAAAAAGCATGGTGTAAGCGAGGCCATCCTCGATGTCGGCATGATTAACCCCCGGAAGAACGGCAACATGTATGCCGCACTCAGCGGCATGCTTGAAGGCGGGGTGGAGATACCGCATGACGACTCGATTGTTGTGCCGGCGGCACGTATCGAGGCGCTTTCGGCAGGTCATGGAAATATATCTGAAATCAAGACAAAGCTGGTGAAATGAGTTGCAGAATGAGACATTGCCATGGACGCCGAAAACAAAACTCGGCAGGCTTGTTTATGAAG
The DNA here is from genome assembly GCA_019721075.1 of Candidatus Sysuiplasma jiujiangense. Classification (NCBI taxonomy): domain Archaea; kingdom Methanobacteriati; phylum Thermoplasmatota; class Thermoplasmata; order Candidatus Sysuiplasmatales; family Candidatus Sysuiplasmataceae; genus Candidatus Sysuiplasma; species Candidatus Sysuiplasma jiujiangense. Next base: position 85,232 of record JAHEAD010000009.1, on the reverse strand, counting down.
GAAAGATTACCTCTATATCACAGGCGCTCGGTTCAAAGCTCCCTCTCAGGGAACCGGAAATCGTCGACATGCTTGTTCCGGACATGGCGGACGAGGTTGCCGATGTAAAGATGGTCCAGCGTATGACGGACAGCGGCAGAAGGGTCAGGTTTGCCATTACATGTGTTGTCGGTAACAGGGACGGAATCGTCGGCGTCGGCCGCGCCAAGGGCAGGGAAGTGGGACCGACGATAAGAAACGCAATACAGGATGCAAAGCTCAATATCATCGAAATAAGGAGAGGATGCGGCTCATGGCAGTGCGGCTGCCTGACCGCGCATACCCTTCCGTTCAGGGTGGAAGGGAGGGCCGGTTCGGTCACGCTTTCGCTCAGGCCGGCCCCCAGGGGCGTTGGCCTTGCGGTCGGGAACGTCGCAAAGACTGTAATCTCGCTCGCAGGCATATCTGATGCCTGGGGATTTACCAACGGTCACTCGAAGACAACGCTCAACTTCACGTATGCGGCGTTTGATGCGCTGAAGAAGACCGTCAGCTACCGTGTGTCTTCAGACCAGCTCGAAAGGCTGAAGATAAGGTCCGGGATAAGCAGGGTCCATGTCGTCGAGACGGAAATACCGCCGGCGGGCACGGAGGGTGCTGAATGATGTATGCGGTCATACGAGTCAGGGGTCACGGAAAGATAAAGCGCAAGGCAGTTGTGACACTGGAACAGATGCATCTGAGCAGGGTCAACCACATGGTTCTTCTTCCTGAAACGGAAACGACGCGGAGGATGCTCCAGATAGTCAAGGATTATGTCACCTGGGGAGAGATCAGCGGGGAGAGCATCGAAAAACTGATGAATTCAGCATTCCGGCTTGAAGGGGACAGGAAACCATCGCCGGGTGAGATCGAGAAAGCTTCCGGGATGGACAGGCAATCGCTCGTCCGGTCCCTCTCCGAAGGCAGCAAACGCCTGCCGGATCTGAAGCTCAAGAAGGTCGTGCGGCTCCATCCCCCGAGGCAGGGATGGGAGGCTGTCAAGAAGGACTATGCGACCGGCGGCTCCCTCGGTTACAGGGGCGGGGAGATAAACACGCTCATAGGGCGCATGATACCAATGGGAGGAGTGAACGGAAATGGTAAGCAGAACGAGTAAGTTCAGGGGCTCAAGGACGCACGGCAGGGGAAAGAAGTCGGGAAGGGGGGCAGGCATACATGGCGGCAGGGGAAATGCGGGCCTGCACAAGCACAAGTTCATGCATATGCTGAAATACGATCCCGGCCACTTCGGACCGCGTGGATTCAAGCGCCCCCTGAAGATGCTTGACGAGAAGAGGGCGATAACCACAACCGTACTGGAATCCGTTCTGCCCCGGCTGGTTTCCGACGGCTTTGCGAAGGAACAGGACGGCAAAATTACTGTCGATCTCGGTGCAGCAGGCTACGACAAGCTCATTTCTGACGGCAGGATTCACTCGGCAATTCATGTCGCCGTCGCGGCTGCGACTCCAAAGGCAAAGCAGCATATTGAAAAATCAGGCGGAAGTGTGACACTTAAATAGCTTGGCGTTTTATGTGATTTAGAATGGCGAACGAGGAGAAAAAAAGTCTTCTTTACAAGCTTAAGCCCTTTACAGACAGGCTGCCGGCAATAACAAAGCCGGAGGGGCATGTCCATTTCAGGACAAAAATGCTCTGGGTCATACTGATCATATTCCTCTACTTCGTCATGACAAATGTCTATATCTACGGTCTCGACAGGGCGACCACCATCGATCTTTTCGCGCAGTACAGGGCAATCATTGCAGGTGCCTCCGGTTCAATACTCCAGCTGGGAATAGGCCCGATTGTCACGGGGTCCATAGTGATGCAGCTGTTCACTGGCGCCAAGATAATCAATCTGGACCTCACTGACGACGAGGACAAGGCCGTTTACCAGAGCACACAGAAGTTCGTCGTGCTCATAATGATATTTGTGGAGGCGATACCGCAGGTTTTCGGATATCTTTCCCCCTCGCCCACATTCGTCCACAATATAGGCGCTGCCGCCTCAAGGATATCGGTGCTGGGCGTATATCCGCTCCTGGACAGCGGCAAGTCCCTTTCGCAGATCATAATCATCGGGCAGCTTTTTGTCGGGTCATACCTGATATTCCTCATGGATGAAATAGTATCAAAATGGGGGATTGGAAGCGGCATCTCGATGTTCATTGCAGCCGGCGTGTCGCAGCAGATATTTACCGGCGCACTCAACTGGTATCCTGCCCCGGCCGCATCCAACGGTATTGTCGCAACGGGACCGTTCGCAAGTGCACCGGTCGGGACGATCCCTAAAATAATATACGTGCTGTTCAACGTCCCGGCCGGCCAGCTGAGCAGCAGCGGTTTTGAAACGCTGATGCTGGGCCAGCCCAATCCGGTGACGGCACTTATCGGGACGATAGCGATCTTCCTCATTGTTGCCTGGACCGAATCGACAAGGATTGAACTACCGCTTGCGCATGAAACAGCCAAGGGAGCGAGAGGCAGGTATCCGATAAAACTCATCTACGCTTCGAACATACCGGTAATACTAGTTGCTGCGCTTCTTGCGAACGTCAGCATGTTCAGCTACCTACTTTGGACGAACCCCGCAATGATGAAGATACCCCTTATAGGCCACCAGGCATGGCTGGGAACATATGCCGCGGGCAGCACAACGCCGACAGGCGGTATCGCATGGTATGTCAGCAATGTCAACGGCCTTTCCGACTGGCTGCTTCCGATGATAAGCCCGGTATACGCCAACGGAAGTCCGCAGCTGGAGGGGCATACATTCATACAGTTTGCTGCCTGGATAGGCGCATTCACGCTTGTCTACGTCCTGGGGTCGATACTTTTCGCCAAGTTCTGGATAGAGACAACCAACATGGGACCGCAGGCCGTTGCGGAGCAGATTGAAAGCAGCGGCATGCAGATTCCCGGTTTCAGGAGGGACCCCCGTGTCATGAAGAGAGTGCTTGAGCGTTACATACCGACAGTGACCGTTCTGAGCGGAGCACTGGTGGGTTTCCTGGCGGTAGGTGCTGATCTGATCGGCACTGTGGGCAACGCCACGGGCGTAGGACTGCTGCTGACCACCGGCATACTCATCCAGTTTTATGACGCCATAGGCCAGGAACAGATGATGGAGATGCATCCTGTGCTGAGACAGTTCTTCGGGGGATGAGCATGGCATCAGCGCAGAGCAGGCAGCCGCCGCAGCAGATGCCGCAGGGAACGGGACAGATGTTCATTGTCATGATATTCATGCTTGTGATGCTGTTTGCCTTCCTCAACCCCTCCGTACGGGCGGTTGCCGTAAGGGTCACGGGCGACGTGCTCGATCCGCTCATCGGTTTCGGCGGCCTTTATCCTACAATCACGATCATGTTTGCCGAACTGGTTGTCGTCCTGCTTGGAACATCGCTCCGTGTCATCTACACTGATTTCATCCAGCAGGCAAGGATCCAGAAACATCTTGCAGCACTGCGCATCCACCACAGGCAGGCGATGAAGGAAAGGGATCAGGTGAAGCTGAAGAAGATTCAGAAGATTCAGGGTTCCTACATGATGGAAAACACGCAGCAGATGAACAGGCAGTTCAAGGTAATGCCAATAACGATAATAGTCATTTTCCCCCTGTTCGCCTGGCTCAGCGTATTTCTCCTTGCGCTTCCATATCCTGTTTTCGCTGTTCCGTGGGCAGCCAGGGTGTATTTCGGCCAGTCGATCATCTTTTTCCCGGCGTGGGTGTTCCTTTACGGACTTCTCGGTCTTCCGTTCACAATCGTGTATCAGCGTTTTCTGCGCTATTTCATACTGAAGAGAAGACTTGAACGGTTGAATACGGCCGCAATGAAAAAGCCCGCCGAGAACAGCTGAATTGCCGGTCCGCACGCGCCGCCCTGCATTCCGGGACAGTATGTTCGGGCCTGCACGGACTATTACGGACCGGGCAGGAATGGCTGCACCGGCAATCTGTTTTTATAGAGATTGCATTTAACATCCCGGATGATCATAACAGTGAGCGGTCCGGCAGGAAGCGGCAAAACAACGCTCGCCTCCCTGATTTCAGGGAAGCTGGGCTATAAACTCATATCCACCGGCTCGATATTCAGGCAGATTGCATCGGAGAGGGGAATTGGTGTCGTGGAGATGAATCTGCTGGCTGAAAGCGACTACGAGATAGACATTGCGCTTGACAAGAGGGTTGTTGCGGAAGCCGCCAGGCAGGCGGACTGTGTTGTTGAGGGAAGGCTTTCGTGCCACATGATAAAACGCGCCGGTCTCTCTGCACTGTCTGTCTTTCTCGATGCATCTTTCGGCACAAGAATGGAGAGAATTTCGGAGAGAGACGGCATCACGTATGAAGAGGCGGTAAGGCAGACATTGATGAGGGAGGAGAGCGAGAAGAGGCGGTATCTCAAAATTTACGGCATAGACAGGGATGACATGTCCTGTTACGACGCTGTCCTCGACTCTACCGCCATGCTCCCCGATGAACTGGCAGAGAACGTTATGCGCCGTCTTTACAGGGAGTGATCCTGTGGATGCCGACGGCGGTTCCTCCGCAGCCTACGGAAAAAGTCCGTCGCAGCGCACGCTGCAGGAGAAGCTGACATCCTCCATCATTGTTCTGGACAAGCCAAGCGGTCCCACGAGCCATCAGGTTACCTCATGGGTTTCAGACATACTCGGCGTGGAGAAAACAGGGCACAGCGGTACGCTCGATCCCGCAGTGACAGGCGTTCTGCCCATCGGCACCGGTTACGCGCTGAGGGCTCTTGATGTCATGAACTACCTCACAAAGGAGTACGTCGGTGTCCTGCGTTTTCATTCGGATGTTCCGCAGCGTGAGGTAGAATGGATTTTTTCCAAATTCACAGGCAGCATTTTCCAGGTGCCGCCCGTGCGATCCGCTGTAAAGAGAGAAAGAAGGACAAGGGAAATACGCTCGCTGAAGCTGCTGGAATCAAGAGAGAGGCGCTTCCTCTTCCGTGTTGAATGCGAGGCAGGCACTTATATCAGGACACTCTGCGTCGATATCGGAAAGGCATTGTGCACAGGCGCACAGATGGAAGAGCTGAGGAGGACAAGGGCGGGACCGTTCGGTGAGGACAGGGCCGTAACGCTTCACCAGCTCGAGGACGCCGTCTATTACTGGAGGAAAGGCGATGAAACGCGGCTGCGCGAAATACTCGTTCCATATGAGGAAATACTGTCGGCGCTTCCGTCAATAGTGCTGAAGGACAGCGCTGTCGACAGCATCTGCCATGGCGCCGATCTCACCGTGAAGGGAGTAAGGCGGATCAACGGAACAGTAAGACGGGGCTCGGTAATTGCGCTCCTGACTGAAAAGGGCGAGGGCGTGGCAATCGCAAGGGCACTCATGTCCGGCGATTCCATATCCAGCTCTGCGTCCGGCATTGCCTCCGATACGCTCCGTGTCCTTATGAGGCATGGGACCTATCCCGGATTCAGACGGAAGCCATGATGCGGCACTCCCCTGCGGCCTATCTTGGCCTGAAACTGTCAATCCGGCTCTGCATCCTTCTGCGCGCAACGCGCGCGCTTTTCAGAGGCATTGCCTCTATTCCAAGCTCGCTTTTCACCGAAGCTGCAAAATCGTCCGTGAAACCGTGGACAGTGTACACGATTTCGGGTCCGCACTTTTCGACAAAGTTCATCAGGTCGTTGTAGTCGCAGTGATCTGAAAGCGGGAAAGCCTCGTCGTAACCTCCCCCATGCCGGAAACCATTGCCGAGTGCCCATCCGGAAACAGTTGCCGTCAGGAGCTTCCTCCTGACAGAGGGTCTCACCGCCGAAAGGGACTTCCTCGAGGAGCAGATGAAGACAGATTCCGCCGAATGCGCTTCCTCCATGCTGCCGATCCACGGTGTGTCGCCGAAAATAATGCTGTTGTGTGACCGGACAGTTTCGTCGGCATAGAGCGGCAGTCCCTTCAAAATCACTTCGATTTCCTGCGCCTTGCCCAGCGGATACAGCGAAAAGAAGACTGGAATCGAGTGACTTATGGAGTCCGAAACCCAGTCCCTTATAACGCCCGAGAGTTCCACCGGATCGGGAAAAACGTAATCGGGACGGCCGTACGTTGTCTCAATCACGAGACAGTCTGTTTTTCTCGGTTCCGCCGGCTTCAGATAAACCTTCTGCCTTGTGCAGAAATCCGCCGTATAGAGGAAGCTGGAATCGCCGCGGATCAGCGTCATAACGGATCCTGGAATATGCCCTGCCTCGACAATTTCGACGGTGTCATCCTCGGCAGGATAATACCTCTTCCCTGTCCTGTGATATGCAAGCTCAATTGTCTCTGAGGTCGAAATGACCTTTCTGCCGCTTCCTCCCCTCGGCAGATGGTCAGAGTGGGCATGGGATATCACATTGACTATTCCGTCAACAGTTTTCTTCGGATCGAGGAGATACGACGAATCTCCCGTCTCGACTTCAATTCCGTTCCCGTTTGTTACTTTCAGTGAGGTCATTCCCTGCTGCCGCGGTTGGAACGGCTATCCCGTATTTGGTATTTGTCCGCGGGTGTCTGATACATCCGTTTTTCCGTAAATATCGAGGAGTTTATGGCGTATTTCACCCATGGTCAACCGTGTTTTGAAACCCTTGCTGTCGAAGTGCGTCCTGACTGCGGGGGTCTCGGTAGAAAGAAGCCCGAGCAGTTCTTCCCTTTTCGGCATGCTGATCCTGAGCATCGATGCAATCTCGTCCATTCTGTAAAACAACGGCGGCGCATCACATTCATTCTTCCACATATCAATCCATTTCGCCAGTCTCTTTCCTGTGCCTGACCCGTCAGGGACACTGAGTGAGTTCAACGTATTTCTGTCGTGCAGGGGTCCGATCCACATCGGTCCTGCGGCCCTGGCATCATACTCCAGGTCCACCCTCCTCTCGCCCGTCCTGCTGTCATAATGCGCGTAGCCGATTGACTCGAGCTGCTTTTCAGCTCTTGTCCCCCCATCCGCGAACCTGAAATAAATCCTGAAATAATGGTCGGCATAATAGGAAAGAAGAGGGTATGCGGCCCTGTCATATGATGCTGCCATCCGCACGACATAACCTGTCAGATTCCTCAGGCCGACCTCATGCATGAACGGCCATCTCCCTGCCCTGCATAGATATCTTCTTTCAGAGCCGCGGGCCGAGCCGCACAGGACTGCCGCATCGGTGGCCGTGATTGCCATAATCCCGCCGCCGCTAACCGACTGTACCGCCGCCGGTATGTAGCCGGCAGGGGTGCCGAACGGATCAATGTCGATGTAGTCGAAATGTTCCTCGGCAAGCAGTGCCTGAGCCCTCCTGGAAGTAATCCTGATGCCGTCGAGGCCAAGCCTTCTGAAATTCTCCCTCATCAGGGAAGTGGCGTTCTTTTCAGTGTCGTTGCAGGTAATCCTGAGACGGAGCGGTATTTCAATCGCAATTCTCGCGGATCGTATGCCTGTTGCGCCGTTTGCGTCGAGTACCCTGAATCCGTCGGAGGCTGTGCCCGCAAGGAATGCGATGCATACGTCCCTGTTGAACTCCATCTGCCTGTTGTAGAACGCGCTTCCTGTTATGCTGCCGGGGCCGTTTAAATTGTAGTCCGAGGGAACGAAGTAGTTAACCTTCCCTTCGGTGACTTCGCGCAAATCGTCATTTTTCACCATAGCTGACCTTTCATGAGCTTCATCACCTTGTAAGGAAGGAGGTTTCTGTTGATCGGCGTAACCTCGAGTATCCGTATGTCATCCCTCTTCCTTATATCCTGCAAAAGCGGGTTTCTCGACTTCTTGTGCAGCGTAAGTATGACAGGCTTGTCAAGATCCAGCACGTTCTTGACCTCGTCGACAAACTTCTCGCTTTCAACTTCGAGCTTTCCGACCTCGTCGACGATTATGACGTCCGCCTTCTCCTCCGCATCCGCCAGTGCCTTTACCCCTATGCTCTCAAGAACGGTGAGATCGACTCCGAATTTCTCATACATGTATCTCGACTCGATGTCTACATGCGCAAGCGTTCCGCTTTCACCTGTCATTTTGTTGTATATGCGGAGGCCCTTTCTTCTGCCGTTTTCCACAATCGGCTCGGTAACCATGCCGCCGACGGTCTTCCCCTCCTCCTCCAGCATTTCCACAAGTTTCAGGAGGGTGCTGGTCTTTCCTGAGCCCGGAAGGCCGGTTAGCCCTATTTTGACCACCTCAGCCATCTATTCCACCAGAGCCCGCACAAGCATGGCCGCGCGCTGCGAAACCGGAATGGCTGAAAGAAATTCCATCTTCATACACCTTGGATTCAGATCTTCGCAACTTCGCTCTTCCCTTCATGCATCGTGCCTGTTACCGGGACAGATAAGGGCAGATTCAAATCGTTCTCCAGGAACCCGGGCCAGGGTTCACATTCTGTAATGCATTCGCTGTCGCCTGTCATTTCCTGTGGATTTTTCAGTATCAAATGTAGCACCCCTCGGGAATCGCCCAGTGCAAAAACGCTCCAAATGATGCATAGCACTGCCTGACACAGTTCAACAAAGATGAACCAATCCCCGTCTGAGCCTCGAGGGTGTATTGCCGAAGGATTATTTAATTGATTTTAGGGACCATGCTCATAAATACCACGCCGCAACCGCCCGCATGCACCCCGCCGCGGATTGCTGCCGGACCCTGTAGCAGCCCGCGATCACATCATTTCGCTGAAGTAATCTACAAACGAACTCAACTTCATCCCCTCTGACCATTTCATAATTCCGTTCCCGTCCTCCGTCATTCCGATTTTGGGAAGCTTCCTGAACAGGAGTGCCTGTATTCCCTTGAGGCCGTCGGATGAATCCTGAATCGTGAAGAGCCTCCATGGATCAGAATCGGCGTTTTTCAGCCTGTATGCATATGCAGGAACGAGTGCCGACTGTTCGCAGAGTTCCCTCATGCGTGCTGCCTGGAAAGCAAGCTTTTCACTCCGGCTGAAACGGAAAACATCGCTCCTTGAGCTCTTGACTTCTATGGGGAATGCAAAATTTCCCCTTACGGCCAGAAGATCAACGCCGAAGGATCCTGCAGCCCGTATCACAAGAAAGTGCTTTCTTCTGAGCTTCTGGTATGACTCCCTTTCCGCAGAAGGAAGGGTCCTGGATATCCTCTCGATGAAGGCCCCCTCCCCGCCGAGGATCCCTTTCAGCTCTCTTTCGTATGTATCTCCCATCTTCAGTCGCGTTATGTGTTTTTAAATATATTATCTTGCCATCACTTTCAGTTGCCAAGGCCCGCAGTTTTTCTCAGGCAACATGCCTCTGCCAATTTCCGCGGCCGCCTGCGATCTTCACACCTTTCGTGCGTCTTCATGCCGTGAAAAGATGACTGACCTATGTGCACGGCAGTGGCATAAGGTGTCTTCCCATTGTTTGTAACATGCTCCAGATAGCAGCATCTGTAAAATGTATGTCCCCTGCAGCTGCCGTCTTCCGCCGCGTGTACATGAACATGCCTGCCAATGCCTCCCAATTTGCAGATATGACCGAGTGTACATTCAGGGTGCCAGCCTGGTCCTGTCCCTTGGAAAAAGAATTGCCTCCCTTATGTTTCCCAGTTTCAGGTATGAGTTTACGAGTCTGTCAAATCCGAGACCCCAGCCCCCATGCGGCGGCATCCCGAATCTGAAAGCTTTGAGATAAAACTCGAACGCGCTGATTTCAAGATTTTTCTGTTTCATTCTCGATACAAGCCTGTCGTACCTGTGCTCCCTCTGCCCTCCGGAAGCCATCTCAGTCCCGTCGAATTCAAGATCGAATGAGAAGGACATGCCGTTGCCGTCCTCCATTACATAAAACGGCTTGATCGAAGCCGGATACATTGTGATGAAATACATCGAATAGCCCTTCTCTTTCATTATCCTGCCAATCAGTTTCTCGCTTTCCGAGTCGAGATCCTCTCCTTCCCGTATTTCCTTGTGCTCCGAAGCAAGCAAGTCGAGGCATTCGCTGTACCTGAGACGCGGGAAGGGAGTCTTCGGTATTTCCGGAGTGAAACGGGATGGAAAGCGCTCCCTGATGAATTCGGCCGTCCTGGAAATTGTGTAGACCATCAGCTCCTGCAGCGTGTTCAGCACGTCCTCAAGGCCGTCGATGAAAGCAATCTCTGCGTCGAATGAGACGAATTCGGATGTATGCCTCACCGTGTCGGACAGCTCCGCCCTGTAGGCGGGCGCAATCTCATAAACCCTGTTGAGGCCTGTAGACATGAGTATCTGCTTGTAGAGCTGTGGACTCTGCGCCAGGAATGCCTTCTTTCCAAAATAGTCAACCCTGAACAGCGTTGCTCCACCCTCCGCGCCTTCGGAAACGACCTTCGGAGTGAAAACCTCAACAAAACGCATCTCCCTGAGCTTTTCACGCATTCTGTACGACATTTCAGCCCTGACCCTGAATATCGCACTCTTCTCTTCCTTACGGAGATCAAGGAATCTGTTGTCGAAGCGTGTTTCGGCTTCAGTTCCGACCCTGTCGACAACTCCCAGCGGAAGTGGGGCTCCGGCTGCGGAAAGAACAGTTATCTCATCAGGTATGAGCTCAAAGCCCCTTCCCGCCTTTTCTGATTTCCTTATCTTCCCTCTGACTTCTATTACGCTTTCCCTCTGGACGCCCTCAAGCGCCGAGATGACTTCCGCTGGCGCATTCCTCCGGACTACAGTGACCTGCACCGCACCGTATCCGTCTCTCACGATGTAAAACGATATTCCGCCAAGATCCCTGATGTCTTCAATCCATCCGCCAATTTTAACTTCTCTCCCGTCGAGTTCGGCGCTTATCGTATCAGAAGTTGATATTGAAGGCAATCAGGCACACCGTAAGAGTGCAGAATATGCTTGCATTTATATCCTGTGTTTCCACGGCATGGCTAATGCCGTGTCTCAGAGAAACTCTTCAAACTCCTTTACAAGTTCGGGATATTTCTGCTGTATTGCCCTGAGTATGTCGAGCGTGGTCATTCTCTTCATGTCCACTTTCGTCATTGCATCTACAAGCTTGTCGAATGTTTCATCGTCAAGTTTTGCTATCTTCTCCTTCATCAGGTAGTTTCTGTAAAGGTGTTCCTCCATCCTTTCGCGCCATCCGGTTTCGTAGGCGTCCATCATCTGCTGGCTGAAATCGTTGCGCTCAACAGCTCTTCCCGCAACCTCACCCGCTATCCTGCCTGCGACGCACGCGTTGTAGATTCCGCCCCCGGTCACTGGGTCTATCATCCTGGCAGCATCCCCCACGAGCATGAATCCGGGAAGTGCTGTTTTTTCAAGCGGTGGACTGATGGAAACACCCCCGGCTATCTCCATGATCGGTTTTCCTTTTCTGAATTCCGGATGTTTTTCGATGAACCTGTCAAGGTACATCTTTGCCTCACCCGGACCCCTGATTTTGCTTGTCTGAACACCGATACCGACGTTCGCGACGTCATCGCCCTTCGGAAACATCCAAATGTAGCCGCCCGGTGCAATGTTTCCGATAAAGAAGTCTGTATAGCGCCGGTCGATGTCGACGTCCACGAGTGTGTATTCATAGCAGGAATCAACGTCCTTCGGTTTCAGATTTGTGTTGAGGCCGGCCCATCTTCCCACCTGCGACTCGAAACCATCCGCAGCTATCACCACATTGCTCCTTATGCTGAATTCTTTTCCCATGGAGCGGGCCCTGATCCCTTTGATCATACCATCCTCCCTGATGATGCCCGTTGCAGAAGTCTTGACCATCACTTCAGCGCCTGCGGCGGCAGCATGCTGCGCAAGAGTCATGTCAAACACGTCCCTGTGTATGACGTAGCCGCACTCGTTTCCGGCGCGGCTTTCGTCCACTGTCAGCACTGTTCCGTTGGGTGAAATTATGCGCGCGCCGTCAACCTCATTGGCTATCCACTTGCTGCTGGGCTCTATTCCAACGTCATCAAGCCACCTTTTTGCTATGCCCTCCCCGCATCTGACAGGTGTTCCTATCTCCTGCCTCTTCTCGATCAGAAGGGTAGAGCAACCCGATTTGGCGGCGTATTTTGCGGCAACGCTCCCGCCGGGACCGGCGCCGACAACGACAACATCATAATTCATTCCCATTTTATCAGCGAACTCCTTCGTTAACCATCACATGTGTCTGCCGCATACTGTTATTCCCTGATGGCGAGGCTATTGCATTGATTATTTATAACCATAGCTCCGGAGTGCCAGTGTGAATATCAGCCGTCCCTGGGCGCTGCGGCGGTGTATATTGCGCGCTGAAGGCGATTCAAAAAGAAAATAAAAGCGAATGTGTTTGCAATCACGAAAATGGCAGAAATCAGGGAATTCCGCTCCGAGGACGTCGAAAGCGTCTCAGAACTCGTCCTTGGTTCACTGGGAGAATTCTATCCGAGAACACTCTATCTGGAAAAATCCCGACAGTGGAATGAAGGTTTCATGGTGGCGGAGGAGGGGGGAAGGATTATTTCCATGCTCCTGGGCGCGCTCGAGGGACGATCCGAATCAAGGATACTCATGTTTGCCGTGGAGACGCCATACCGGAACAGGGGCATCGGGTCAATGATGATGCTCGACTTCATGAAGAGATCCGCTGTCCGTGGGGTCAGGAGGATAACGCTTGAAGTCAGAAAGAGCAACATCGGCGCAATCCGCTTCTACCAAAAATTCGGCTTCCAGATTGCCGGCGTGCTGAGCAGGTATTATTCGGATATGGAGGACGGCTATCGGATGGTGCGCCAGCTCTGACTGTCAGGCGATGCAGTATCAGCCATATCCGGGTTTGTTGTTTTCCTGGGAAACTTCGTTTTCATACCAGTAGTCGTTTCCTGCATGCCGCTGCGCGGCTGTCATCTCGTCATTTACTGCTTTGTAGAAATAGCCGTATTTGTCCTTGATCTGCTCCTCAACCGGCCGCGCTCTCTTGAGGGCCAGCCTGATGTGCCTTTCCTCCATGAGGGTGCTTCCGTCCATCACCGCTATATCTCCGGCTGCCCTCACAACACCTCCGAGTTCCCTGAGCCTGAGTGTAAGTGCATCGTCCTTACCGTCAATGGATTTGGCACGCCTGGACGCCTCCTTTATCAGTTCAGCCAGAGCCTCGGGCGTCGCGTGCGGTATTTTGCCGTCCTTCTGTATCTCCTGGGCGACAAACTGGGCTATCTTGGCACGGTTTTCCTCCGTGTCTTTCATTGTCGTTTCAAGCAGCACCTCATAGCCGGTCCCTACGATCCTCGAACGCAGCGGAGAGATAATCTGCTGCAGATCCTGTATGTTGCACGATGCTACAAGTATGAAATCGCACGGTACATTGTCGACGCGGACAGCAGCACCTGCGCTCTGAGGATTGTGCCCTTCTATCGGAAAGACCTTTTCCTGCATCGCAGTGAGTATATACCTCTGCAGCTGGCCAAGGTGAGGCAATTCATCGATATAGAGGACGCCTTCGTGCGCTTCGTGTACTGCGCCGGGTATCACCCTCTCATAGGGCTGTGTGCCAAGCTGACTGTGCCCTCCGTAAGGGTCATGCCTCACATCCCCGAGAAGTTCGGTTTCGCTCGCTCCGGCCACCATTATGAAATTGTTTCTCCTGTAAGGAACTATGACTTTGTGAGGACTCTGCTTTTCTATTGTCCTTCTCTTCTCAAGAGCCTTCTGGTCCAGAACCCTTATGTTGTCCCCGAACCGTTCATAGACGACGACCTCCTCCTTGTCAAATCTCTTTCTGGTTGTCGTCACTCTGTCTGTGCCAAAGCCCTGTCCCATCGTTATTTCGAACAGGTTTCCGAATATATCGCTGAACGGATTCCCCTGGCCCTGAAAGGTTCCCAGCATTTTCGATTTCTGGCATTTTGGGCAGTAGACCTCTCTCGGGGAGGAGTACGTTCCGCAGCTTCTGCACCTGTAACCGAGACGTTCGGCCACCGTAATCGGTGCCTCTGTCGGATCTATCACTTCGCCCCCGGCATACTCCCTGCTGGCCTTTTCAGCCTCCGTGTCTTCCCCGCGTTTCACCTCTACTGTGGGTCTTTCAGGATTTTCCGGGTTGTGAACGACACGAAGCTCCTGTGTAGGCGGCAAAAGATGAAGGGAAAGCGCGCGGGCAATCATGCTCTTTCCTACCCCGGGGGGTCCTACAAGGAGAAGGTTTCTTCTCTGCACTGCCGAAACCCTGGCAAGATTGACTGCCTCGTCCTGTCCTATTACCCTTTCAAGCGGATCCTGCGGTATTGAAATATCCTGTGTAGTGCTTATCTCCGAAATCAGCTGTTGCTTGTTTTCCTGCATCTACAGACCCGCGTACATCAACTCTTCTTCACGCTTAATTAACTTAACTCCTCTTTAACCCATATGCCCACGTTATCAGGCTGTTTTGTTATGCTGCCCAGTTTGCTTGCAACAAGCGTGCCGATTTTCTTTTCGGAGGCAATATCCAGTATGCGCTGAGTGATGATGCCGTCAAAGACAACGCTGCTGACCTTTCCGGCCTCCTGTTCCCTCAGGTTGTTTACCAGCTCCCTTACCGGAACTTCGACCAGTCGATTTCCCGAATCATCGAGAAGGACAGCTTTCGAATTTCCGGCCAGTGAATTGAGTATTTCCTTAAGATTTTCCTGTACGTCCGAAAGCAGATGCTCCGGTCTGACAGGCTGTGCCGCCTGCCTGCTGTCATTTTCTTCCTGCTGTGCTTCGTCCGGTCTGACCCTCTTCTCGACAACCTCCAACTGCTTGGGGTGATGATTGTCCTCCCTTCTCTTGTGTCCGGCCTCGCGTTCCCGCTGTTCACGCTGGTCGGGTGTCTGTACGTTGATACCGTACATTTCGACATACTGCTCGGCCGGCATCTTATTCCGGAGGCACTTCATTATCTGTTTCTGGGTGAGTTCCTCCACTTCCTGCCCTTTGGGAGCCCTGGCAATGAAATCGACTTCCGCAACCTGGAGAAGCTCTTTCAATATGAGTTCACCGCCGCGATCGCCATCGACGAAAGCAGTCACGACCTTTTCTTTTGAAATGTCCTGAATGGACTTGGGGACGTTTGTCCCCTCTACCGCTATTGTATTCCTTATGCCGCTCTTAAGCAGGTTAATTACGTCTGATCTTCCCTCGACGATTATTATTGCGTCGGAATCCGTGGCATTGGGCCCGGCAGGAAGCCGTTCCTTTCCGAAGTAGGTGAGTTCTTCTGTTTTTATGTTCTGTCTGACGGCCTCAAGCAGGTCGAGTCCGCTGGTTTTGGACTGTTTGGACATCTGTGTGAGCAGTTCCTTTGATCTTTCAATTATCTTGTTCCTTTTTGATATTCTTACGTCCTCGAGCGATTCAACCGCAATCTTCGCCTTGCACGGACCTATCCGATCTATTGTTTCAAGGGAAGATGCGAGTATTGCCGTCTCAATCTGGTCAAGGCTTGATGGTATCAGGACGGTGCCTTCCGATTTACCCATCTTTGAAGTAACGTCCACTTCAATTCTTCCGATCCTTCCCCCTTTCTGCAGATCCCTCAGATCAAGTTCCTCTCCGAGCAGTCCTTCTGTCTGGCCGAATATCGCGCCAACGACATCCGGCTTCTCGACTATTCCGTCGGCATTCAGCCGTGCCTGTATAAGGTATTTTGTTGTCGACGGGTCAATATTGATGTGTTCATTATTTGCCATCTCTTTCACTTCTTTTGTTTTTGGTTTCAGGGCGCAACCAGCATTTGAGGAAAACAATCTAGCCCTTTGTCACACAACGCTGCGCATCCGGTTCAACGGTTTGAAACCCATACGATGTGAATTTATGAAAGTCAGGATCGATTCCATAGCTGTCTGCCCGTTATCATCTATTTGTATCGGGTTATTAATGCTTTTGCCACCGCCGGGCGACTGGTGCCAACAGTATCGGAGATCAGGCAGGATTCGCTGTTCCAACCGAAGTTGAAATTTCAGATTTACAGTTTTTTAAAGAACTTTATGGCCGCTTCAGCGTCTTCCGATTTGAATATGGCGTTTCCGGCTACCAGCTCGCTGGCACCGGCCTTCAGCGCATCAACAGCATTCTCCGGCGTTATGCCACCGTCCACGGAAATTGAAACCTTAATGCCTTCCCTGTCGATGTAATTCCTCGCTTCCCTGATCTTCGGAAGAACCTCCGGCAGAAACTGCTGCCCGCCAAATCCGGGGTGGACTGTCATGATCAGCAGGAGACTGATGTCGCCCATAAATTTTTCCGCCGTATGGAAAGGCGTTTCAGGATTCAATGCCAGCCCGCTCGATTTCCCGATACCGCTGATGTTTCTGATAACATCAGCTGTGCTGTGCTTTGCCTCCGGATGTATGATGATCAGATCTGCCCCGGCTTCCGAGAATTTATCCACAAACATGTCAGCCCGTTCTATCATGAGATGGGCGTCGAACCTGAGCTTTGAGGCGCTCCTTATCGATTTGATAAGAGCCGGTCCGAAAGTAAGATTCGGTACAAAATGCCCGTCCATGACATCTATGTGTATGCTGTCAGCGCCTGCCTTATCAACTTTCAGGATCTCTCGCCTGAGATCCCCGAAATCGCTTGAAAGTATCGATGGTGATATTCTTGCCAAATTGAATTCTCCGGAGGCCTCTAAGTGAAGCGAATTAATAACTTTGTCTGGACGCACGCCGGTCATTTCGGAGGAATCAATTTATTTATCCAGCCATTCTATCCAGATTTCAATGGCTGAAAGACATGCAGTGAGGCATGCATCTGAAGAACTGTGTTCCGTCATATCATGCAGTGAGAAATCTGTAAGGTCTGTCCCTGCCAGGGATGCAATAGGCAAAGCAAAAATGTCGATAAAACCGGACAACGGCGGCAGGGCCCACCTTTGCAAGAAACATTACAGGGATTTCAAGAAGACGACCAGATCGGAACGCGAACTAGATCGTCTCACCTGGTGAATTGTACAGGAGCATCTGCTGATTAATGCATACTCGAAGCCAGGTGAGGATGGTTTATTGGAACTGCTTTTTCTCGGAACTGCGGCTACCCTGCCATCAACAAAGAGGAATGTTTCTTCATGCGCAGTGATACTCGATGAAGGTACGTTTCTCTTTGACTGCGGTGAGGGAACCCAGCGGCAGATGATGCTCGCCGGAATTTCCTACATGAAGGTAAACTGGATAGCTCTTTCGCATTTTCATGGTGATCATGTTCTCGGCATACCCGGCCTCGTCCAGTCTATGCAGCTTTCCGGTCGGAAGAGGGAGCTGTACGTCATTGGGCCTGAGGGTCTGTCAGGCTTTCTTATGTCTCTGCTTGAAATGCGGATGCTTACCAACACGTTCAGAATAATACCTGTGGAACTTTCACGAGATACATCATTCGATTTTGAAAAATACAGGCTCACCTGCGACAATGCGAAGCACAACGTGAAATGCCTTGCATACAGACTCCAGGAAAACGACAGACCGGGCAGGTTCAATACGGCAAAAGCAATACAACTCGGCGTAACGCCCGGTCCGGCATTTGGTGTCCTGCAGAAAGGGAAGGAAATAATTGTAGGAGGGAAAAGGATTACGCCGGAAATGGTACTGGGAAAACCAAGGGCCGGTCTATCGGTAGGATATGCCGTGGATACCAGGCCGACCAGGGAAATAGTCAGGCTTGTTCGCGGTGTCGATGTCCTTGTGTTTGATTCAACCTTCGATTCCTCTCTCAAATCCAGGGCCCGTTACACAATGCATTCAACCAGCGCTGAGGCGGCAACGGTTGCAAGGAAGGCATGCGCCCGCAGACTCTATCTCACACATATCAGCGGCCGTTATGAAACCGATAAACTGCTGCGCGATGAGGCCAGGGCATTATTTGAAAGAACCTACGTTGCAAGGGATTTCCTTCGTTATCGCCTGAGACCGTCGGGCTGATCAGTTTTTCACGTGGAAGCAGTTCACACGATTGTGATATAATATTCCTACTGGAATATATTGGTGCCAAACAGATATTAACCACAATAATATGGCAAGAATGAATACTTCATCGAGGTAGTCACGTTGGCCAAGAACATAACAGTCAAAGATTTAAGATCAGATCCAATCGAAAAGACAGAAACTGAAATGGTTGAGAGAAAAGGTATCGGGCATCCGGACAGTGTTGCGGATGGAATAGCCGAGCAGGTAAGCAGGGGACTGTGCAGATATTATCTAAAGCACTTCGACCGCGTCCTGCATCACAATACGGACGAATGCCAGATTGTGGGAGGTCAGGCAACCCCGGCTTTTGGCGGCGGCGTCGTTTCAGAGCCGATTTATATCCTCCTTGTGGGCAGAGCCACAACGAGGGTAAGTGAGAGGGATATTCCTTTCAGAGAAATCGCTGAAGAAGCTGCGATAAATTACCTGAGGAATACATTTCCGGATCTTGAAGCCGACAGGAATGTCAGACTGGAAACCAAGATCGGACAGGGCTCCGTGGATCTCAGGGGTCTCTACGAGACACAGAAATATCTTGCCAACGATACCAGTTTCGGTGTCGGTTTTGCGCCGTTCAGCGAAGCGGAGACAATTACGAAGGAAACTGAAAAATTTATCAACGGCGAAATGAAAAAAGAAATACCCGAATCAGGACAGGATGTGAAGGTAATGACCTCCAGGAGGGGAGATAAGATTACCGTTACCTGTGCCATTGCAATGATCGGAAAACGCATTCCTGACAGGGATCACTATATGAGCGTGAAGGAGGAGATGAGCGAGAAGATACTGGAACATGCTTCAAAATACACAGACAGGGAAGTGACTGTATACATAAACACCGCTGACGATTATGAGAGTGGCATTTATTACAACACCGTAACTGGGCTGTCCATGGAAAACGGAGACGACGGATCTGTCGGAAGAGGAAACAGGGTCAACGGTCTAATCACACCGTTCAGGCCCATGAGCCTTGAAGCTGCCGCGGGAAAGAATCCTGTGACACATGTGGGAAAGCTGTACAATCTGCTTTCCATGCAGGTGGCAGAGAAGGTTTATGAACTGGGCAAGGGAGACATACAGGAAGTCAGCGTGCGAATACTTTCTCAGATTGGCAAGCCGGTATCTGAACCGCTTTCCAGCAATATTGATATCATCATGTCGGACGGAGTCAAACTTAACAGGTACAAATCAGAGGCAGAAAATATTTTAGCTGATTACCTCGATAACATAGATAAATATGTTACTCAGAGAGTAATTAGAAATGAACTCTCGGTTTTCTGATTTAGCGGGCCTTCCGAAACTGTCGCCACACGGTCCGGGGAGAAAATTCGGACCGTTCCACTACTACAAGGCACTTTCAGTTCTGAGCGAAAAAGGAAGGACGGGCAGGGCCCGCCTTTCTTCAGAACTGGGAATAGGCGAGGGGAGCATCAGGACTCTCCTGGACGAGCTTGAAGACGCAGGTTTCATACGCAGAAACAACTCCGGTATTGTACTCACGCGAAAGGCGCAGAAAACGTTGTCGTCCTTTCCTGTCAACACCTGTCCGGTGAAACGGTGCGGACTCTCGCTTGGAAGTTTTACCACTGCCGCCCTTGCGAGGAAGGCAGCGCCAAAAATAACCAACGGGATTCTCCAGAGGGACGAGGCAGTCAGGCACGGTGCCGCTGGCGCGGTGACACTGCTCATAATGAAAGGGAAGCTGCTCATTCCTCCCATGATGGAACCAGTCACCGATGCTGAAGCCGAATCGGCTGTATTCGGCAGACTTCTCGGCTCAGAAGAGGATGCTGTGATTCTGACATCGGCCGACTCGCCTGAAATTTCGGAACAGGCGGCCTTCTTTGCTGCGCTGACTGTTGTCTGAATTGTCAAACAGGGTGAAGCTCTGCTCCTTTGCCCGGACAACCGGAACAGCCTGCATTTGAATCGTTCTCATGATTTGAGGCATGAACACGATTCTGAAGCTGAAGGCGCTCACAGGCAGCGGAAATGAGTTATCGGAATTCTGGGGCGTGTAACTGATATTGCATCCTGAGTCAAAATGGACATACTGCAAGCACTGCCCGCAGCAGCTGAATCCAGCGATGCCTGTTGCAGTTCATAATCAGGAACCGGGCTGGAAGTCTATGTCCGTCATTGGACACTCCAGCTATGCTTAAATACAAATTCAGTATTCCGTTGGATATATTATCCAACGTGATTTGATGAATGCGAACTTTGTCTTGGTGATATCGGTCGTTTCGGTGCTTCTTCTTGCAGGTGCTGCTTTTCAAAATGATTCCCCGGCTACGAAAGTCACGCAGTATGACGGAAACACGGTTGTTCAGGGCGCAGCGCACTTCCTGATCGGGCAGGGGATGAACTCTGTGCTCATTTATTTTCAGAACGGCTCATATTACTGGTACTACGCCCAGCACGGCAGGTACGGCAACGGTTTTAACCTGACTGCTGCATCAGTCGGCTATTACGGCATGGCGTTCAATTATACAAACTACAGTTTCGGCACGTTAGTCAACATGATTGGCGGGGTCTGGAAGAACAATACCACATTCAACCCGTCCTGGTCTCTCTGGATCTGGAACAACTCACTGAATCAGTGGTCTGTTTCTCCCGTTGGCATCGGAAGTATCTCGATGAACGGCAACCTGTCGATTGCACTGAGTTACTCATATTGGACATCAAACTTCTCGGCACCACTGTACGCTCCGGTTCCGACGCCGGTAGATCCGTATCCGGTCTACCAGGTCCGGGCTGTTTCGGCAGGTACCGGTTACAGCAGTCCGCATTCCAATCTGCCGTTTCTTCCGCCCGTTCCAGCGCCGTCATGGACTGCAAGGATCAACACAACTGATTTTGGCGGCATAGATTCACAGCCGATTGAATACAACGGTCTTGTCTACGTCCTTACCGACGGTCCGTCAAACGGCGGGAAGGCAGGCATTTTCGCCTTTAATTTCTATGGAGATCAGGTATGGAACAACACTCTGGGCAGTTCCGGATACGAACTGGCTGCCCCCCTTGCCGCCGGCGGCATGCTGATCGTAGCCAGTACTAACGGCTATCTTTATGCCTTCAATGCGGCCGACGGCAGCCTGGTTTACAGGTTGAATCTCAATTCTTCCGCAGGTATCACGAGCTCTCCGGTCCTTGGACCGCAGGGCTATTTTGTCCTGAACGACACGGGAGGCATTTTCTATTTCTCGTTTAACGGTACGGAGTACTGGAATTTTATGCTCGGAGCGCAGTCTTATTACAGTTCCCCCTCCTTTTCCGGCAGCACCCTCTACGTTGCCTCGAATTTGAATGGTGCAGGCAGGGTTACAGCACTCTCTGTTCCGAATGCGAGCGTCAGGCCGCATGTTCTCTGGCAGCGCGGAATTTCCGGCCTGATTTACGATACACCCGCTGTCTACGGCGGAATGGTATATCTCACCCAGGCAAAAAAATCCACCGGAACCTCCACGTACGGCAGCGTCGAACTCACTGAATTGAATGCCGTTACTGGCTCCTTTGCCGCAAATTATTCAGTCGGCGTCTCAAACTCATTTCCATCGAGCGTCCTGCCAATGGGCCATCAGGCAATCTTTTCTGACGGCAGCGAGCTTATATCCGTCAACACTTCAGCATCGAATTCAACCTCCTTTGTTCTGTGGAAAATGAGTTTGAATAACGAATACGGAAGTCCGTCTCCGTTCGCATTCGAGAAGTATTTACTTGTTTCAGAGGACTCGTCGAATGCATCAGTCTTCGTACTGTCTGACAACGGCCATCTCATCTGGAATTTCACAGATCCTGTAAGCGGCAGCTACTCGCTTTCATCACCATCATACAACGGGACGGCGATGGTTTGGGGAAACGATGCAGGCCAGTTATTCTCGTTCGAGCACCTTCAGGTAGCCAATTTCACTTATTCCCAGGTGAACGGAACAGTGACGCTCAACGCAAACATTATTCAGGAGGCATCGCCCGTCTTGAACTATACATGGTATGTCGGTAACGGTCAGTACTCCTATTCACAGACTGCTGAGCACACCTACACCGCCAACGGTACATATCCCGTGACGCTGACCGTCATATACTCGAATAACACCACCGCCTACTATTCAGGCCAGGTGATCGTAAATTCTGTCGTCCATGTCGTGAAAACAGTTGCTCCCTCCAAGAAACAGAGTTTCCCGGGCCCCTATCTTTATCTTGTAATCGGGATCGTAGTGCTGGTAGTTGCAGTGTCTGCTGTTTATGCTGTAATGTCCCATAGGAAGAGAAAGCAAAAATGAAATTTGCATACAGGAGAAGGGAAACCTCATTCTACAACCTGAATCCCTGGGCCAGAATCGCATATCTATCGGCTCTCTTCTATCTCTCCATCCTGTTCTCCAGCATAGAGATTCAGATGGCTGTACTCTTCCTGATTATCATTACTGCATGTCTTGCGGGTGTTCTCAGAGAAGCGTTTTATTTCTCACGTTTTATAGTGTACATGTCGGCATTCCTTGCCGTAATCTCCGTTATTTTCGGTCCCGGAGGAAGAATAATCTACAGCATCAGTTTCATATCTGTAACCATTTCACCGGTACTGTTTTCAATATCCATGACCATCAGACTTGTAAGTTCTGTTATGTCATTCGAAATGCTTCTGCTCACAGTCGATCCAGATTCAGTCATGTCAATTTTATCCCGCCTGAGCAGGAAGACGGCAGGTGCACTCCTCATCTCCACCAGGCTCATGCCGGTGATGAGCAATGAAGGCGATGAAATTCTGCAGGCGTTTGAGGCACGCGGCGTTCCACTGAGGAGCGGCAGGATGCTCGACAGAGTAAGGGCAGCGTCTCATGTCCTGTATCCTATGCTCTATAGTTCGATGGACAGGGGAATAGCTGTTGCTGAAGCAATGGAGACGAGGGGATTCCCTTCCCGGTGGAAGCATAAGAAGGAAATCTTAACCCGATTCGATCTGTTCCAGATCGCTGCGAGCGTCTTTTCCGTTCTCACTTTCACAGTTCTTTCCCTTTACGGAATTGGGGAAGCTGATTATTATTCAGTAACATCGATATATGCCGGCTATTCTCTGATTGGGATGTTGTCGGTGCTGATAGTCAATGTTCCCTTCTTCGTGTTTAACGGGAGGTCAAAAGTTGCTGCAAATCAGGGATCTGAAGTTCCGGTATAGCGATGCAGAAAGGATCTCTCTGAGCATAGACAGCCTTGACATATCTGAAGGGGAAATGGTGCTCGTCTGCGGACCTACCGGTTCCGGCAAGACGACCCTTTTCAGATGCCTAAATTCACTGATTCCAAATTTTTACGGCGGGCAGTTCGGCGGTCATGTCATCGTGGATGGAATTGATACGAGGGACGCTACCCCCTATGAACTCAGTTCGGCGGTAGGCACCGTATTTCAGGACCCTGAAAACCAGTTCATAATGCTCTCAGCAGGCGAAGAGGTTGCATTCAACCTGAGGAACAGGGGAAGGACAGAGGAGGAGATCAGGGCGGACATAGCTGAAGTCGTGTCTCTAGTGGAGGCGGGGAACCTGCTTGAGAGAAGCGTAGTCGAACTCTCCGCGGGGCAGAAGCAGAGAATTGCAATTGCATCTGTAGCCGCTTCCAGGACAAAATATATTCTTCTGGACGAACCCACATCCCAGCTGGACGATCAGGGCACGGAGTCCCTGATGAAGATACTTCTGGGCCTGAAAAGGGCCGGGCATACCATCATTATATCGGAGCACAGAATCGAAAGGGTTGCAAAATACTGTTCCCGCTTCCTAGTCATGAATGGAGGGAAAATAGAGGTCGACGGGAAGATGGGTGAGACTGAACGGTGGTATGGGGAAAGGGGCATCAGTCTTTTCAGACCTGTCAGTAACCGCGGTCAAGGCCATCGCAGCATTTTTTCAGATAGAGCGATGCTCTCAGTGAAAGATCTTGTCGTTGATATAGAAGGGCTGCGCATTCTCGACGGTGTAACTTTCAGTGTTGCCGGTGGTGAACTGGCCATGCTTACAGGTAAGAACGGATCAGGAAAGACGACTCTGCTCAAGTCTATAATGAATTTCATACCAAGGCAACGCGGAGCAATCGGCGTTGACGGCATGGATGTCACACATCTCACACCGCTTGACATTTCGAAACATGTGGCATATCTCGGTCACAACCCGCTTTCATATCTTTTCCATCAGACACTTCTCGAAGAACTGATATTTTCAGCAAAATATTCAGGTATGTCCGCCTCCGATCAAGGATTTCTGAAGGAGAAAGCAGCTGCTGTCGCCTCATCACTGGGAATACAGTCGATGATGGAACGTTTTCCCAGGGAACTTAGCAGCGGCGAAAGGGAAATTGCGGCAATAGCCTGCACACTAGTGGGCGGCAGAAAAATCGTCCTGCTTGATGAACCGACAAGAGGCATGGATTACTGGAAAAAAGAGAAATTCATGACCTTTCTTGAAGGACTCTCATCAGGGTACGCCAAGTCTGTGCTCATGACGACGCACGATCGGTTCCTGCTTCATTCCTATGCTGACAGGGTTTACAGATTGGAAGAGGGTAAAATTGTGGAGACAACTCCGGAGGATCGATGTGATGCAGAGCACTGCAGATGCTGAAGAGAAAAGGCACGCCATCGAACGGCTATGGCCGGTGGCCGCGGCTCTTTCCCTCGGTCTGGTCGTTGTTTCTGTGATGCTCTCTTTCAACCCGAATTCACTCAGTTTTGCCGGTCTGCACAATATCAATGTTGTGATATATTACTCCGCAATTTCGTTCGTAGTTTCCGCCCTTCTCGTTTTGTCGATCGTCATGAGGTATGAAAGGAGGCAGAGCGGCACTAAGGAGATTGCTGTAATCGGAACGCTTGCGGCGCTTTCTGCAGCTTCTCGCCTCGTGATTCCAATTCCCAATTTCAAACCCTGCACCTTCCTAATAGTGATAACCGGATACGTCTTCGGTCCAGAGGCCGGTGTTATGGTCGGCATTCTCACACCTGCCATTTCCAACATGTTTCTGGGGCAGGGTCCATGGACTGTCTGGCAGATGCTTATGTGGGCCATAGCGGGCTGGTCAGGCGGTGCCATCAGAAAACGTTTTGGCACTATTTCCGTCGAGACTCTGTCCGCGTATAATTTCGCCTGGGGATTCATATTCGGAATGCCGCTTGATTTCTTTACCTGGCTGAGCTACAACGGCGAAGCGCCGCTCATACCGATAATGGTTGCGGGAATACCCTTCAACCTGATAGACGCCATGGCAAATTTGCTCTTCACTGTTTTTCTGGGTGCGTACACGATAAAAATACTGGAGAGATATAGAAAAAGATTTACCGTCGAATACATTGACTGATTCGGAATTTGTGTTCTCCGTTTTCGGTCTGTTTGTCATACTTCGTACGACGCATGACAAAAGTATTAAATATAAATTGAAGGTTATGTCATCCCTGCGAATATCCGATGGAGAAGGGCACAATGGTGGACAACAGGATTTCTCTTCGTCTCGACGACAATGAGATAAAGACAATCGACAAATTCCTTGAATCGCACACGGAATTTGCGAGCAGATCTCATTTAGCTCGAGAGGCGATCAGGCGCTTTATCTTCGAAGAAGATGGTAGCGTCGCAGGCACTGCGAACGAGGCGCCTGAGAACAGAAGAGTGATCAAGATTGTTGCCGCGCCTGCAGTCATGCATGTCCTCCAAGAGATGGTGAGAGGAGGGTACTTCGTGGATGAGAATGAGGCTGCATACTTCATTCTGAAGAACCACACCATAAATAAGGACAGCAGGCTCGACAAAACCATTGATTCCATATGCGACTCCAGGGAAAGACTGGTGCAAGTGGACCGCGAGCACTAGTAGTGGACATGGAAAGGTTTGGCGGCTGTCAGAAGGGATGGGATGCACGAACAGTTACTGAACAGGGAAACGGTTTCTCCAGAGCATATCCGCAAGATCAAGGAGGAGACAAATGTCTGAATTCGGTGACTTCACCCAGGAAGGGATGGATGTATCCATTGTGGGCGGAATCGGAGAACCTAGAGTGAGCGTCGTCGGCTGCGGCGGCGCCGGAACGAACATTGCTGAACGGCTGTACTGGGAACACCCCGATATTGAGACAGTCGCAGTCAATGACAATCAGGACAGACTCTGCTCTGTCGCCTGCAGTTCTGCGCTCCTGATCAGGCCGGAGGATATTGACGCTGTCGAAGAGCTGTACCTTGAGGCAATAAAGGCAAAGATAGTCAACGCAGGTATCATATTTGTTGTAACCGGCCTCGGTGGAACCTTCGGCTCACGTGTTGCGCCTGTCGTGGCAAGGGCGGCAAAGGAAATGGATATCACTGTTGTCTCGATTGGTATAAGACCGTTTGTCGAGGAGTCCAGGTCGCAGTGCGAGAAGACAATTGCTGAACTGAAATCCATCTCGGATGCGATTGTTGTCATAGACAACAATAAACTCACCGAGCTTTCGGATGAAATCACGCTGGAGGACGGTTTCAGAATAGTCCAGGAGGGAATATCCAAGATAATACTCTCCGTCTGCAGGCACATAAACGACCAGATTACGCAGTACTTCAGTTCGGACATAGCGGAGGAACTCCGTTACGATATCCTTTCAATGGGAAATGTGCAGCAGGAAGCAGACGTCACGCTGACGCCCCCCCAGCAGGAATCCGGATTCATGCAGGCCTCGCTCTTCACAATCGGCGGTCCATATTTCAATTTCCAGTAAATCAGGTATTGAATCCGGGTAGGGCGAAACCCTATCCCCGCTAAGCAGGCAGGGAGCAAACCGGTTTGATCTCATTCAGCACCTGAATATGCTGTCTGTGAAATCGACAACCTGTCTGCTGTTGCCCTGACAGGTGCAGGTGGCATTCTGACGCATGGATGAATTTGCCGTTTTTCCAATAGACAGTGTGTGAGCCTCTCACTGCGCCGTTGCCAGGCAGCACAAATGTTGCGGTGGCGCTGACGAGCTGACGACTTATGGGCCGGTCTTGTTCCTTTGCCGATCAGTATGTACTCTTCATTGCAGCGTAATAACTCCGCCGCGGCAGAACCGAACAGTTCAGCGCTGCGGAAAGCCCTTAAACCACATTTCCAGAGCTTCATTCTCTCCTCTGAACATCCACCCCCCTCCCAGCCGTTTCCTGCCTATGGTCTTGGTGAAGAGATACACAATCCTGTTATCGAGCTCCAGCTTGAGCGGCGGTATGAGTCCGCGCGAGTCTCTGAATCTTTTGAACTGCTCATCGTAACTCACGCTCATATTCAGGATTGAACGCTTTTCGATAATAAACAGAAGATCCATTTTATCGTTATAAAAGCGCAGTGCATTATCCGTAACGGAGAGGTACCCTTCATGCTTGTGCAGCGGTCTCCCCAGTGGCTGCGAAGCGTGAGCTGCGAGCCATCTCTCCATTTTTGTAACACTTTCAAATTCGTCTGAAAATATCCACAGAGCCTCAAAAAGCGAGCCGGCAGTCTTGAGCAGGTTCTCTATGTACCTGCTTCTGGGTACATCTCCCCTTTCGGCATCTATGAGTTTGATTATATTTTCATCAAGGGATATGCTTACCTTTTCATTCACGGAAATCGCCGGTAATGATCAGTGATAGCTAATTACTTAATACTTACTACTAGTAGTAAGTATTTACATACCTATATTTAACTGCTTTCAGTTGCGCTTGAGCCGAAACCAGGCACATCTCTTCGTGATGCGCCCGTGAATCCGTCGCAAAACCGATCGCGCAGGTAATGGTGAGGAAGGAAGATAAAATGCGTTGTTCTGTTGTGATAGTTGAAATCTCACTAAACGCTATTTGCGCGCATTCAAAGAACTGCTGATGATGCTCGCGGTTTTCATCTAAGAGTGCCTGTCAACGATGGACCCGGATACCTCCAGGGCAATCGGAACCATCGGTAAGCTGTCCGGAGAAGATCAGGAGTATTGATCAACAGGGACAGATAGCACAGGCTCTGCTTTCAGGTTGTGACATCAAGTTCAATGATTTCGAGAGCATACGACTGATACACAGGCACGAGCACTGGACTCGTTTTTTGGCCGTATCTCAGTGCTATCTGAAACTAATCCCTGCTGCCGTGCGTTACGCTGGAGTAGCTGGTGAATGTGCCATCAACTGCTTCTTCTACAAGCCTGCGAACGCTACGATAATGCAACGTATCCTCGGGGCAGTTCTTCAATTCAACGGTCGACCATATCGAGATCACGAACCTCCGCAGCCCTGCCTTGCTGACCGCGCCGCCGAATGTCAGCTTTGCACCGGGCAGCTTCACCAGTCCTTCGAGGAAGAGCGGTTTTGCGATCGATGATGTCGCCATGAACCCTTAAGCGGTGCCACTTTGTTCACATCCTTTGTGCGTATTCCGTCAATGACGGGCATCTTGAGTTCGACTGTCGTCATTCGACTGTCCTGAAGAGCCTTTAATCTCTCCGTCACACTCTTCCTTGCATCATGATTACGTAGAACCGGTATCCTGATGCAACTCCAGTTCGTTCATCAGTTCAAAAAAGCCAATGATGATCCAAATATCAGTGAGGGATTAACCGCTTCTAAACAGGTCGAACAATCGTCCCAGTGCAGGGGGCCGGATTTGAACCGGCGAACCACTGCTGGACAAGGTCCTAAGCCTTGCGCCTTTGGCCAAGCTGGGCTACCCCTGCTCCAAATCATTTTTTCTCAACAGCGATTCTATGAACCTGATTGCATTTTCTCTCCTGGACGGATACGTGGTGAAGTGTATATCGAGATCTATGCTGTCCCTCTTCTTGCGCGTCACTGGATCAAAGCTGCATGACAGTTTCGGCTCGCCTTCATATGTCTGCTGTTTATCAAGCCTGATGTGAAATGTATTGTCACTGTCAAGCCTTTCCTCGAGCTGCCCTAGGAGTGTTTCAATATCTTCAGCGGAGAACCTGCTCAAAATTTCGGAAAATTTCTTTCCGCCGCTTAATCTGCATGAGATAATTGACATCGGCTGCCCGAAGTGCGTTTCAGTACGAACATGCTCAATCGCGGCTTCAGATCCAACCACATTTCGGAGCGCCATTTCGACTTTATGCTCATCTTCTGTAGAATGGCATATTGCCCAGCACCTTATTTCGCCGACTTTTCCTGCTGGCTGACTTTTTGGCGACATCGCATCTCACTCGCTGCCTATATGTGTTATCCTCCTTATGCCGAAGCCTTTTATTACTTCATAGTTTCCGCTGAGCGTCCTGTCCACCTCCCTGTCACCCGTGTCGATCCTGATTGTTCCGATGGATTCCAGTTTGCGCGGAGTGCAGAGCACGATTATGTTCTCTCTGCCAATTTCCTTCAGCATTTCCGGTGTAAACTGCTGGTTTCCCCTTCCGAACAGGAATCCGCTGCCGCCTGTCGGCGTGACAACTATCCGCACCTTACCTGGACCCGCATTTTCAACAGCCTGTGCAATCATGCTGTCTGTGGCATCGGCGCATACCATCTTCCTTCCCATGAACACGTCGACTCCCAGGACATGCGTCCTGTACCCCATTTCTTTCACTATTTCCTTCACAGTAGAGCCGGTACCCATCAGGTATGTCAAGGAATCGTCCATCGTACTGATGAAATATTCTGCAATATCCTGCTTACTATCCTCATCACCGATCGTCTCTTCCTTGGACTGCTGGACGGTCTCCAGCATTGGTGAGATGACGGTTCCATAGTTTGAGACGCTGATGTTTCCTTCAGCAATGTCCTCGAAATCCAGCATATTTACACTCTTTGTAGGGCAGCCGGACTCAAACCAGCCCAGGATGGATTGACCAAACAATTCAGGTTTACGTAGAAACGCTCCGGAATACATCTTTACGCCGGAGGGAATACCGATTAACGGTGTCCTCCTTCTAATGCCTCCTGACGCATCCCTCAGCGTTCCGTCACCGCCTGCAAACGCAATGATGGATGCCCCCATTGCCTCCATCACGGCTGCCGCGAGTCTGGTATCTTCACCAGAGGATGTTTTGCCCTCATATGAGTAAACCGCTGAGTAATTCGGATATCGTGAGCGGAGCAGGGCCGCTTCCCCCATTGGCCCATGGCAGCTGAGTATCTTAGGCGGATCAATGTCGTTGTCATCCAGAATATCTATCAGGGATGCAAGTGCCTCGAAAGTCCTCCTGACAGCGTTCCCACCTGCACCCATTGAAATGGCACGCCGGGCCAGCTCGCCGTCTGTTCCTTTGAGCGCCTTGCTCCCTCCGAGTCCAGCGATCGGGTTGGTTATCAGCCCGATAGTGCGCTCCGTCCTTTCCTTCAATGAAAACACCCGGATGCTGATAGTAACTAGGTTTAATTGCTTATTTACGATAGAGTGGGACAGGGTGTATATTCCGGATGACAGATTCGGGCAAATTGGATCTTGTCGATGTCGAGACGCTGGCCTCGGCGATAGTGCTCAAGCTTGGCTTGAGTCCAGGGGAGGCAAAGACAGTGGCGGAAACAGTCATGTCGTATTTCGGTTTTGATCTTCAGGTTATAGATAACGCACTTGATCCCGATGACAGAAAGATATTCTATGAACTGCACGATACAGGTATACTTTCTAGCGACTGGGAAGAGTCCCTCCTGCCCAACGGCAGGCTGTGGCGAATTTATTACTGGCAGCTCAATGTAAATCAGATACGCAACATACTGTCTAAAAAAGAGGAAAAGACTGCGGACACAAATGTATATGACGAGCTGCCCCTGGACGCATGGGAGCATCATTGAACAGAGGTGTATGCTGAAATGAGTGAACGGAAGATACTTCTTCTGATATGCGACGGTCTTGGAGACAGGCCAGTAGAGGAACTGCACGGCAGGACTCCATTGCAGGCCGCAAGGAAGCCAGCAACTGACAGGATTGCGTCATCCGCCATGCACGGACTCCTCTACACGATAAAACCAGGTTTTATTCCTGGAAGCGATACCTCGCATCTTTCCATACTCGGCTATGATCCTGCTGAATTTTATACGGGGCGCGGACCGTTTGAGGCACTCGGGGCAGGATTGCATCTCTCACGGGGGGATATAGCGTTCAGATGCAATTTCGCGACGGTCGATTCCGGAGGAAAAATAGTGGACAGGAGAGCAGGGCGTATCAGGGAGCCGGAAACCGCCGAGCTCGCCTCGCTTGTATCAAACATGCGTATAGATGATGTAAGTGTAACATTCAAGGAAAGCACGGAACACAGATGCGTCCTGGTGCTGAGCGGGAAGGATCTGGGAGCAAACGTCAGCGACACGGATCCTGGCGAGACAGGAAGTCCGGTTCTCCAGTCAAGACCGCTCGACAGGCACTCCGCGAGGACTGCCGAGGTACTCAATAAATTTACTTTTCAGGCTTCGAAGATTCTTGCCGGTTCCGAAGTCAACAGGAAGAGGATTCAAAGAAATCTTCCGCCTGCCAATACAATTCTTGCGAGGAGCGGGGGAATGTATCCCGAGCTTCAGCCTTTCAGTGTAAAGCACGGCATGTCCTTCGGTGCAATTGCCGCGGAGGGACTCATAAAGGGCATCTGCCTTGCACTCGGGGCAGATGTTGTAACTCCGGCCGGCGCCACTGCAGGGATGGACACCAACCTTGGATCAAAGGGAAAGGCTGCGCTGAAGATGCTTGACACGAACGATTTTGTATTCATCCATGTGAAGCCTACAGACATTGCCGGGCATGACGGCAATGCAGCCGGCAAGGTATCAATAATCGAGCGTGTGGATGCAATGCTTAACGACATATTCGCTGAGTTGGATGAAAATGTTGTGTTTGCAATGACTGCCGACCATTCAACGCCTGTTTCGGCGAAGGAACATACCTGCGATCCGGTGCCGCTTATGATTTATTCGAAGGGGCTTCGCTCCGACGGAATTTCCTCGTTCGACGAAATAAGTGCGGCCCGCGGTTCGCTCAACGGCCTCAGAGGGCTCGACATCATGCCGCTGCTGAAGGGATATGCCCAGCGGAATAAGAAGTACGGCGCATGACCGCTGTCATTGAGCCAGTATGCTTCTGGAGACGTATCTGCCGAAATCTGAAGTGCTGGCCGTTCCGCCTGAATCTGCAGTCACCACCCCCCTCGAAAGTGCATCTTCCACCGCCCTCTCAACAGCTGCAGCGGCAATCATGCACTCATTGCTGCCGTGTCCCTCTCCGAGGTAACGGAGCATCATTGCGGCAGAAAGTATCATGCCCGCCGGATTGGCCGCACCGCCGCCCGCTATGTCAAATGCCGCCCCGTGCACAGGTTCAAATATGGCATGATCCCGGCCGATGTTGGCTGAGGGTGCGAAACCTATCCCGCCGGCGATCTGCGCAGCTTCGTCAGAAAGTATGTCTCCATATAGGTTGGATGTCAGAATAACATCGAAATCCTGCGGATTGCGTATCAGGTTCATGGCGGCGGCGTCCACAAGCATTTCTTCGAAACGAATGGCAGGGTAATTTGAAATCACATCGCGCGATATATTTGAAAACAAGCCGTCGGTCTTTTGCAGAACATTCGATTTGTGAACGCATGTAACCTTCATTGACTTATTTCTGTTCATCGCAACCCTTGCCGCATATTCTGCTATTCTTGCAGTAGCCTGCCTTGTGATGACCTTCATTGCTATCGCGCCGTCTCCAAGATCGAATTCAATTTCACTGTAGAGGTCTTCGGTATTTTCCCTGACAATGACAAGGTCTATGGGTTTCGCCGGACTTACGGCACCATATAGTGTCCTGGCCGGCCGTATGTTGGCAAAAAGGTCAAGATCACGCCTGAGCCTGACGATTACGTCCTTTGCACTCCATCCTAGCGGACCTTTCAGTGTCGCGTCTGCTTCCTCTATTGCGTTGAACGATGATCGCGGGAAGGGGCTGCCATCTCTTCTGAGCAGCTCATCGCCGGCCGGAGCGTTCTCAAACGAGAAACCGATGTCAAATTTCCTTTCGACCGCAGAAATCACCTCAATAGCCGCGGATACCACCTCCTTTCCGACACCGTCCCCCTCCATTACGGCGATTCTGAAACCCAGGCTAATCCCCTCCTGCACGCATAAGCCTCTCACGTAACCGCTCCTGTGCAAGTCCGAGCATTCCGCCTTTCGACATGACACCGGCGTAATCATCAAGATCCGGAAGCATGATGGCGCTGCCGGTCTCATTGACAATCATTGTGCCGGCAGAAACGTCTATCGTTACAGAATCACCCTCCTGAATACCCCCGGCGCGTGGTGTCCTGACAGGAAGGAGGCCGTTGTTCAGCGCATTCCGGTAGAAGATATCGGGAAACGATTCCGCCACGACTGCCACGACGCCGTTGTATTTCAGGGCATAGACGGCCTGCTCACGCGAACTTCCGCAGCCGAAGTTGCGCCCGGCCACAATAATGTTGCTGTCGCCCGCCTGACATTTTTCCCTGAAAAGCGGATCGAATTTTTCAAAGGCATGAGCCGCAAAAAAATGCGGATCCCAGCTTTCCTGGAGAAGATGAGCCGGTATGATGTAGTCGGTGTTTATGTCATCCCCGAATTTTCTCCTGACATTCCCTGCTATCTTCATCTCCTCACCTCAGATACTTCCTCGGATCTGCGATTTTTCCTTCGATTGCGCAGGCAGCGGCCACTGCAGGAGATGCCAGGTAAATCATTGCATCCGGAGATCCCATTCTGCCCCTGTAATTCCTGTTACTCGTGCTCACGCAACGCTGACCTGGCCCCAGGACACCCATGTGCTTTCCGAAACAGGGACCGCAGTTAGATGATTCTATATTCGCCCCTGCCTCTGCCAGCCGGGAAAGAATGCCGTTAGAGGCAGCCCAGTTGTAGATCCTCCTGCTCGCCGGGATTACGATAAGGTTAACCCTTCGGCTGATCCTTCTTCCGCCTAGTATCCTGGCAGCTATTTCAAGATCGGATTTCCTGGCATTTGCGCATGACCCTATGAAGACGGTGTCAATTTCATCATCAACTTCGCTCACCGGCTTCGCATTGGCAGGCGAATGCGGCAGTGCCACAGTTGGTTCGACATCTGCGGCATCGACTTCAAACACGGACGAGAACACTGCATCCGAATCGCTTCGCCGCGCTTTATCTAGTGCACTGCCGTCAAAACTCTTTCCTGAATTGGCGAATGCTTCGCGTATATATGCCGAAGTGGAGTCATCAGGATTGATGATGGCGCTTCTGGCACCCATTTCCACAGAGAGATTGCACATCGTAAATCTTCCGTCCATGTCCATTGAGCTGATGCACCGGCCATCGAATTCGGCGATCCTTCTTGAACAGCCGTCCTGTCCCATCATTCCCAGTATGTGTAAAATCAGATCCTTTGCAAAAACACCATCGGACAGCTCGCCTCCGATTGAAAAGCGAATCGTTTCAGGAACGGAGAATGAGTAGATTTCACCATTCGCCATCGCATATTCAGCCTCCGTTGCTCCTATTCCGAATGCAAGTGCACCCAGGGCACCCTGCGTGCATGTGTGCGAGTCTGTGGCCACGACTATTTCCCCGGGAAGCACGGAACCTTCTTCTCCAGCCACAGTATGTTCTATGCCGTCCCCTTCCTTGTACATTCTGACGCCCGTTTCATTCGAAAATGTCTTCATCAGGGCAATCCCCCTGCTAACACTCTCGGAGCATGATGGCACGCTGTGATCTGCAAAAAATGTTACTCTGGATCTGTCAAACACCTGCTTCGGCGATTGCGTGTCCCTGAATACCTTGCTGAAGTCATTCTGGAAGTTGATAATTGCTGGTGGCGCAACAACTTCGTTCAGATATAACCTGTCCACAGGAAGGGATTCCAGCTTCTCCCCCGCACTTACAGCCTTCCCGCATGCCCTTGACACGATCTTTTCCACCGTGGTAGAGCCCATTCACTCACCATTCCGTGCCTCGGGGATCTGCTGCAGCGACGATTTCCTTGCCATATCAGCCAGTCTCGCGAGCTCGTCTGCCGCCGTGATCATTCCGGAATCTCCCCGCTGCTTTACCATCCTTACCACCATGTCAAGTTCCTCTCTTCCCAGCGTTATGTTCTGTTCCTTTAGCTGCGCTTCTATACCATGGCGACCGGAGTGCTTTCCAGCCTGCATCCATCGCCCTCTGCCGACCAGACGCGGATCAAACGGCTCGTATGTAATCGGATTCCGTATTATGCCGTGAGTGTGAATCCCTGACTTGTGCCCGAACGCGTTGCTTCCTACTATTGGCTTGTTTGCGTGTATTGGCATTCCGGTAATGCTTGCAGCCTGTTCGCATGCGTGCGATATCATCTCAAACCTGATTTTGGTTCTGTAGCCGTAAAGCCATGTTGCGGCCGTTGCAAACTCTTCAAGCGAAGTGTTTCCGGCCCTTTCCCCAATTCCGTTGAGCGTTGCATGGACCTGTGCCGCTCCCGCATCCACTGCCGCTATGCTGTTGGCAACAGCCAGACCGAAGTCGTTATGGCAGTGCACGCTGACTTCTATGCCTGTCCCGGAAACCGATTTCACCAGGCACTTCATCAATTCGGGAGTCGCAACGCCTACCGTGTCTGCAATGTCGAATACCGTTGCCCCGGCGTCATGCACTGTCCTGGCAACCTCTGCGAGAAAACCAGGTTCAGTCCGGGTGCTGTCTTCTGCAGAAAACTCAACCTCAAGGCCGCGTGTTCCCGCAAAATCAACGGCATCCGCAGCCTTCTGCAGCATCTCCCCGCGCGTCATTTTCAGTTTGTTCACGAGGTGTATGTCCGATGAGGCAAGAAATATGTGAATACTGGAAACACCGCATTCGGCAGCCTTCTCGATGTCGCTCTTTTCCGCCCTCGCAAGACAGATTACCTTTGCACCGGTTGCAGAAGAGGCTATCTTCTTTACAGCCTCCTCTTCCCCCCGTGAGGTGACCGGAAAACCTGCCTCGATTGTGTCCACGCCCAGCTCGTTGAGTATTCCAGCGAGTTTCAGTTTTTGCTCAGGAGTGAGCGATATTCCGGGTGTCTGTTCTCCATCCCTCAGAGTAGTATCGAGTATTCTAACATATGCTGTGGATTCAGCATCCCGCTCAATGATGTTACTCACTATCCTGTGCGGTGCTCTCGCATATGAGTCCATGCCTCGAACACCGACGACTTTTTCCACTGAAGAATATTCTGATTTCAAAATACCACCACGAATGTATGGAGACCGGGCAAAACAGCGGACCGATCTCAGTTCGGCAAAAGCAAGGCTGCATCATCCTGGATAAAAGACGCCGATGCAGCTATGAATGCCATCATCGGCATGCCACATTGTAGCGTGCCTAATAAACCTTTCCCTCATCTGAAATCTGCTACCAAAATCTTTCCGCATCTGCATTTGCTGTGCGGTATAAGCGAAACCTCTCCCTGGACAGACAATTTTCTCTGACAGCATTCAGATGAGGCATCCGGTCCATTCACGGACTTTACGTTTCCATAAACTGCAGCATCCTTTTCACAAAAACGGCATACGATGCGGTTGCCGCGGTTTTGTCTGTTTTTACGATGACGACTGCAATCCGATATCCATGTGCCTTCGTCATTTCTTTGGAGGCATTGCCCTGCGGTACGAGCCAAGCACTTTCACGTACTGTGTCAGGCCGCGAAGCCTCGAAACAGCAAGAGCACATTCCGTTTCATCAGTTCCGCCTTCGAAATCCATGAAGAAGTAGTATTCCCATGGAAATCCTTTTTTCGGTCTGGATTCTATTTTGCTCAGGTTTATGCCCAGTTCCGCAAATGGTTCAAGCGCCCTGTAGAGGGAGCCCGGCGAGTGATCGACGCCAAACATAAGGGATGTTTTGTAAGGTCCGATCCTTTCTCCTCTGTCTTTCGACATGATCAAAAATCTCGTAAAACTGCCGGCATATCCCTCAATGCCCTTTGCGATTACCTCGAGGCCGTACAGTGAAGCGTTTCTTTCGGCAGCTATTGCCGCACAGTCCCTCATATTGCCTTCCTTTATCATCCTGACGCTTCCCGCTGTGTCATAAGTGCTCACCATTTCAACCTTCAGTTTCTTCAGGTAGTTCCTGCACTGTTCCAGAGCCTGGGGATGCGAATAGACTGTTTTGATGTCCGGGAGTTTTGATCCGCGGGCACCGATAAGGCAGTGCTCGATTCTGAGAATTGTCTCGCCTGCAATGTTCAGGCTGGTTTCGGAGAGCATGTCATATGTTTCATAAATGTTGCCGCCGATTGAATTCTCTACAGGAACAATTCCTGAATCGACGCCACCTGACTCCACTTCCAGGAATACGTCGCTTACCGTTCTCAGTGGAA
The DNA here is from genome assembly GCA_019721075.1 of Candidatus Sysuiplasma jiujiangense. Classification (NCBI taxonomy): domain Archaea; kingdom Methanobacteriati; phylum Thermoplasmatota; class Thermoplasmata; order Candidatus Sysuiplasmatales; family Candidatus Sysuiplasmataceae; genus Candidatus Sysuiplasma; species Candidatus Sysuiplasma jiujiangense. The sequence continues at coordinate 48,013 of JAHEAD010000009.1, read as the reverse complement.
CTGTCTCTACATCCGCCCCATAGTATTCAATGGCCGCCTGCTCGCTGTACGCACCCTTTTCTCCCTGAAATCCTACAGTTCTTCCATGCAACTGAAACAAACCTCCGAACAGGCAGCAAACATCGGCACTCTCACAGTCCGGTAAACTGCAGACGTATGGTTGACAAATATTTTTCACACGCCGCCGCTAGCCGCTTCTATGAAAACAAATTCATCGCCGTCGTTTACTTCCTGGTCCACCGGAACCGGCACATCGCCCCTGAATGTAACCACTCCTTCCGGGTTGACCGAAATTTTCTTCATAATTTCGAGAACTGTCATTCCCGGAAAAATCTGTATATCGAAGTCTCTGCGTTCCCTGCCATGAAGCTCTACGTGCACTTCCACGGAAACCTGCTATGCAACAATGTTTTAAACACGTTTCCATTCTTTGTATTCAGGCCGAGGTAGCTCAGCCCGGTAAAGCGGTGGCCTCGAGACCCAGTCGTGAAAGCCACTGGTGCACTGCACCTCGGGAGTTCAAATCTCCCCCTCGGCGCCAGTTGCGGATCAGGATTGAGGTTATGAGGAAGAACAGATATCTAAATGATTACACGCTTGCGATAGGTAAAGCTGTGAAATATGATATTTCGCGTTTTTACAGGAAAGGTTTTCCCGAAATAGTCTTTTCCTCCGGCAAAAGCGTTAGGCAGCTGACAGAGATATGCATCAGGGTCGTCGAATCGGGTGAACCGGTAATCGTATCGAAAATCGGCAAATCCAGAAGCGCAGCAGTCACGAGAGCAGTTCTGAAGAGGATACCGCCCGGTATTAAGCCAAAGTACTGGGGCGATGCGGAGATTTTGTCAATAGTGCCGCTTAAGTGGAAAAGCAGTTTTTCCGATCTCCCGCTGAAAGCGGCAATCGTCACTGGCGGCTCATCAGACATTAGAGTGGCTGCTGAAACAGAGGCGATTCTGGAAATCCTGCAATGCAAACACGACAGCTTTTTTGACTGCGGAATCGCGGGCCTTCACAGGACTGTGGAAGTGGCGGCAGAACTGCAGCGCGGTGATTATGCAGTAGCAATAGTGTTCGCAGGGATGGAGGGTGCGCTTGCTTCAGTCATCACATCACTTGTCGACATACCGGTCATTGGCGTTCCTGTATCCACAGGTTACGGTTTCGGCGGCAGCGGCATCGCGGCAATTACGTCAATGCTGCAATCCTGCATCCCCGGTCTGACGGTGGTGAACATAGACAACGGTGTCGGAGCGGCAGCTTCGGCTGTCGCGATTATGAATCTTTTTGCGGGTCGTCCGAAAAGGAGACCAGGCAGTGATATAAATGAGACGGCACAAGCATGAAAGGTGAAGGTGAAGGCGAATGCGAATCTTTCAAGGCACACCAGAAAAGTTGATTTATTTAAATGACGCATCTGTACATCAGTCCGGGAGCGTCTAAATGAGACTTTTCTCGAGGAAGATGACTGTTCAGACGAGACCTATGTGCGAAGGCGACATCGAAGATGTCAGGGTAGTGGGTCAGAATGCATGGTCAGATCTATATTCCAAGGAATTTCATCAGAATTTTCAGGTTCCAAAGCGAAGCAGGAAGAATATTGTTTTTTATCTCGACAAGGAGCCGGGCGGATGCATAGTGGCTGAATCTGACGGTCGCATCGTTGGCGACGTGTTCTGCCACGTATGGGGAAAGGTCGGATGGTTCGGCCCCGTCGAAGTTCTTCCGAATTTTCAGAATTCTGGTATTGGTAAGCAGCTGATCGGAAATGCACTTTCCTATCTTGACAGATCAGGCTGTTCGGTTATCGGTCTTGAAACGATGCCAGAGACGCTGAAGAACGTGATTCTCTATTCCAATCTTGGTTTCCTGCCAGACAGGATAACTTATCTGATGGAAAAGCCGCTTACCGGTGTGAAGAGGGAGCCGGCGAAACCTGAAGGTTGCAGGGTTCTCACCTTTGATGAAATCGGCAGGGACAGTGCCCTAAACGCGGTCAGAAGGCTGTCAACCGCGTCTATGCCGGAACTGGACTATTCAAGGGAAGTTGATTTTTCAATGAAACATAAGACAGGCGAAACGCTCTTTCTTACCAAGGACGGGGAGGTCAGAGGTTTCTCGCTCATTTACACCTACAGCACCTCCGACGGATCCACTAACGCATCCATCAGACTGCTCCTCCTTTCAGGTTTCGACCCGTCATCCCCGGAAGCAGGCTGCCTTATGAATGCAAGTGAGGATGTTGCGATTGAGAGTGAACGCGACAGGATGAATGTCAGGTTTTATACCGGAAGCCGTTCTGCGCTCGATATGCTCAGGAGGGCGGGTTACAGCCTAAGGGGGACAAACATCAGAATGCTTCGCAGCGGCAGCATTCCGGTCAATGACAATCTGATCGAGGTCAACTCCTGGGCCGGCTGATTTCGGCTACCCCGTTGTTCTGTTTAAATATCTGTTTCTGGAATTCAGAGAGAAGATGCAGTATCAGTTGCATGAAGCGGAGGATATATTTGCCAATCCCAGGACCCCCTATGCAGTTTCCATCTGCGTCAGGTGCAGGGGAACGAAAATGCTATGCGGCAAACCCGTCTGCCCGATACTTGTCAAATACTATGCAGACAGCAGTGTCAGGAAACTCACCTCCCAAACGGAGATGGACGGAATGTCCCCTCCTGGTGTCTTTATTGGGCGGTTCGGATATCCGAAGGTCGACATTGGCCCTTTTATCACTCCCGTGACTGAAAACGTCAGCATCCTAGACACTCCCGAAAGGTGGGTTGGAAAGAAGCTTGAAGATATAACACAGATGAGATTTTCACTTATACGCGGGAAGCATTCCATAAGGATCGACAGGCCGGAAGGGGATAAAATTTACACTATGGTACAGGAAATTTCAATGGCCGGCAGCTCACCTTCGATGGAGGTAAAATTCAGGAAAGAGCCAAAGGTTGTGATAGCCCTTGATGACGATATTCAGCCATTCGGACGATCTGGCAGAATAGAAAGAATCGAGTCAGAATCGGGGAGGTTCGATTCGAGAATAGAGAAGGCGTTCTACGACACTGATCTGCCTGCCGGTGAAGGTGTGGTGAGTCTTTACAACTCAAATGTCATGGTTTCGGGCATCCAGCGTGCTTTCAGCGCCGGCGTGCTCGGTGTGGGCAAAAACAGGAAGATGGTACCGACAAGGTGGAGCATAACGGCGGTTGACGATTTAATAGGGAAGCATCTTGTGGCAGAAAACAAGCAGAACGACCTGCTCTGGAATTTCCGTGTTTATTCATACACGGCTCTTGACAATCGCTGGGTTATCATACTTCTGCCGTCCTCATGGCGTTACGAATTGATTGAAGCATGGTACCCCAACACCACATGGAACCCTTCCGGAAGGCAGATATGGATGATTTCCTCGCACGAATTTTACGGCGGAAGAAGGGAGTATGCAGAAATCGGCGGATGTTACTATGCGGCCCGACTCGCAGTCAATGAACTGCTCCGGAAGGAGAGGATACAGGCCGGTGCGGTAATACTGCGGGAAGCCCATCCGGGTTATATCATGCCTGTGGGCGTCTGGAACGTCAGGGAACATGTAAGGGAAACCCTGAGGAGCACGCCCTCTTCTTTTGATACACTTGATGCCTCCCTTCAGTATGCTTCCGGAATACTTGAGATTCCGGTGAACGACTGGCTGGCGCACAGTGAGGTACTCCGGAATTTCAGGGAGCAGAGAAGGCTCGATCAATTCTGATAATTAAGGCAATTCCGGTATGCGAGTTCTGCTTGTGCAGGGAACACATTTCCGGCACCTGCAGGCCTGCATTTCAGCTTTACCGCGTTTCTGCAGCCTGCCATATCGGTTTCACCCTGTTCACTCAGTAGGATTAAATATCAACTGCTCATCGGTTATATCAGGTGTAAGATGTTACAAGGACAGCCAGTTATAATCCTCAGGGAAGGCACGGAAAGAGATACAGGCAAATCAGCAAGGCACAACAACATTGCAGCCGCGGTGGCGGTGGCCGAGGCGGTGCGATCAACTCTCGGTCCAAGCGGGATGGACAAAATGCTCGTTGACAGCCTCGGAGAGGTTGTCATAACAAATGACGGTGCTACCATCATGAAGGAACTCGAGGTCGAGCATCCAGCTGCGAAGATGCTTGTTGAGGTCGCAAAGACACAGGACAATGAAGTGGGAGATGGCACGACAACTGCAGTCGTGCTCGCCGGTGAGCTTCTCAAGAGATCGGAAGAACTGGTGGATAAAAATGTGCATCCTACTGTAATCGCAGCCGGCTACAAGATGGCCCAGGAGCACGGAATGGTTTTGCTGAACAAGATGGCAATTGAACTCGACCGAAAGGATTCCAGGTCATTGAAGAGCATTGCGGAGACTGCTGTAACAGGCAAAAATGTCGGCGGGAATCCGTCTATAATCGCAGATCTCGCAGTCAAAGCCGTCATGGCTGTTACTGAAGAGTCGAACGGTGTTGTAAAGGCGGACACTGAAAACATCAAGGTGGAGAAGAAACATGGCGCCGCTGTCTCAGATTCGCAGTTAATCCAGGGGATTGTGATTGACAAGGAAAGAGTTCATTCGAGGATGCCGGAATACGTAGACGGTGCAAAAATCGCTCTTATCAGCCAGGCACTGGAGATAAAGAAGACTGAAGTTTCGTCAAGTATCCAGATCAGGGAGCCGTCGCAGATTCAGAAATTCCTTGATCAGGAAGAGAAATCCCTTCATGAAATGGCAGACATGATAATAAACGCAGGAGCAAACGTCGTCATCTGTGAGAAGGGCATTTCCGAAAGTGTCCAGTACTACCTCTCCAAGCAGGGAATTTATGCAGTCCAGAGGGCCAAGAAATCGGATATGGAAAAGCTCGCCAGGGCAACCGGCGGAAGACTTGTTGCGAATCTCAGGGATATTACATCAAAAGATCTCGGACACTCTGCAAGGGTGGAACAGCGAAAGGTTTCAGACGAGGACATGACTTTCATAACAGGATGTAAAAACCCCAAGTCAGTTACCGTCCTGCTCCGTGCCGGCACCGAACATGTAGTCGAGGAACTTGAGAGAGCGTTCAACGATGCCATCCGTGTCGTATCTGCAGCAACGGAAGACGGAAAGATGCTTCCCGGAGGCGGTGCCGTCGAAATAGCGCTTTCGCTCAAGTTGAGAGATTATGCGTCCACAGTCGGCGGAAGGGAACAGCTTGCAGTAGAAGCCTTTGCCTCGGCTCTTGAGAGCATACCAAGGACGCTTGCCGAAAATGCGGGTCTTGATCCTATAGATACAATACTTGAGCTGAAGACCAGGCACAGCGCAAAGAATTCCAGCAACACCGAAGGTATTTCAGTGGACGGCGGAAAGATCAAGGATATGGTCAGGGCAAAGGTTCTGGAGCCGCTGAGGGTCAAGAAACAGGCGCTTGCGTCCGCGACTGAAGTGGCAGTGATGATACTCCGTATAGATGACGTGATAGCTGCAAAGAGAGGTTCGGAGTCTGCCGCACCACCAGGAGGAGCAGGCGGAATGCCACCCGGCATGGGCGGCATGGGTGGTATGGGCGGTATGCCGCCAGGCATGATGTAACTGGTAGAAGCGGAGAACCGTCCGCGGAAGGCGCGCGGCCCCCAAACCGTTTTCTCTTTCTCTTCTTTTTTTATTCCCTGCCGGCAAGCCGGCAAGCGCATTTTATGAGTCCGAGATGGCTGAAAGCCTGCGGGAAGTTGCCGAGGAATCTTCCATCCGAAGGTTCAATCTCTTCGGAAAGCAGCCCAAGGTGGTTGCTTCGGCGCAGCATGCGTTTGAAAAGATTTTCAGCTTCCCTCCGCTTTCCTGCCAGGCACAGCGCCTCGATGTACCAGAAGGTGCACAGTAAAAATGCGCCTTCATTGCCTTTCAGGCCGTCCTTTCCGAGATATCTGTAGACGAGTCCGTCCCTCATAAGATGTGCCGATACCATATCCAGTGTCGACGAGAATACAGGATCCTTTGCATCTATTATGCCTGCATCAGCCATTACCAGAACGCTCGCATCGAGCCACGCCTGATTCAGTATGCCTGAAACATAGCCTCCCTCGCTTACATAACTGTCACGTAGCACTGTCCGCCTGATGGCATCCGCTGCCCTGCGCCATTTCCCTGCTGTAAGAGTATTCCCGGCAGTTTCTGCAATTTTCGCGGCCCTGTCAAGTGCGATCCAGCACATAACTGCACTGTGCGTATGGCGTTTTTTTCCGTTTCTCATTTCCCATATTCCCATATCCGGTCTGTTCCAGTTGAGAAGCACATAGCCGGCGACAGATTTCACGATGCGCCACAGAAGATCCGGCAGGACTTCCGGCGTCGAAAATGTGTAATATATTGCGTCGATGATAGGCCCAAAGATATCAATCTGCAGCTGGTCTGTCGCACCGTTTCCCACCCTTACCGGACGCGAGTTTTCATAACCGGCGAGCGCATTCAGACTAATCTCATCCTGCACATTGTCGCCCTCGACAGTATACATTACCCTCAATCTCTCGGGACTCGTCGCTCTCCCCCTGAGAAGATGAAGCAGCCACATGAAGTAGCGTTCCTCTTCCTCCCTGTGGCCGAGCAGGTTGAACGCGCTCAGGGCGTAGGATGAATCGCGAATCCAGGAATACCTGTAATCCCAGTTACGCTCACCTCCGATTGATTCAGGCAGACTTGTCGTCGCGGCAGCGCAGATGGCACCGGTGGGAGAATAAGTGAGCAGCTTCAGCACGAGTGCAGATCTCATAACCTCGTCTTTCCATTTACCGCTGTATGAGGACCCGGAAACCCAATTGCGCCAGAATGATATGGTATTTTTGAGGTAATCTTTTGCGACGGAAGGGTTGAACGGTACAGGGTCAGACTCGTTCCATCTCATTACTAGCGCTTTCTCCATGCCCTTTTTCATGGAAATTTCCGCTGAGCCGCAGAGCCTCTCAGCCTTCAACTTTTCGATACCGGAAATTGAAAACGTTTCAGTCCCGTGTGAGGCAACAATGCCACCGCCAACTCTTTTGAATGCAGCCTTGCGGAGTCCGAAGCCAAATCCCGGTCTGAACACAATCTTAAACTTCACGCTTCCCTCAGCGACACTGATGATCCTGTGTATTTCACGCCTTGAATATATGAAGCTGTGATAATGCTCGTGGTGGAGCTCGACAGGCATGTAATCAACAATTTTCATTTTCCCTGTTTCAGAAATAATTGCGGTTTCGAGTACATTTGTGTTCCTGAGATAGCGCTGTGAATACGATATCGCGCCGGAAACGTCGATTCTGAACTCCCCTCCCTTATCCCTGTCAAGCAACGACGAAAAAACGGCATCCGAATCCATTATGGGAAAGCAGCACCAGTCAATCGTGCCCTTAACAGTGATCAGTGCCGCTGTATAGGTGTCTCCGATTATTCCGTGATTTTCAATCCTGTACTCGTCAAATTCATTCTCGACGAAGGTTTTCATTGTCAATCGGTAAAAACACGCTCTTATTAATGCTGTTTGCAGAGATGAGAATTACCTGCTTCAGCACATCTGTCACTACCGGAGACTGAATTTCCGTTCCCTATGTGACTGTGGGGATATGTTAAATCACTGTTATATGGCAATATATATTTAATTTATATTTAATATTTTATGTTAATTTAAAACTTTTATATTAATATTAAATTGTAGTTAATGTTATATTGAATTATATGCATTTTAATATTTGATTTATAGACATATATCTATATATGTGTGAAAATCTCTGTATGCGGACAATCCCGCCAGGGTGAGGATTGAAGAATCAGAGCTGTCAGGTTGTTTCGCAGGCATGCACAATCCCTGCTCGTTAATCCGTAATCAGATTTCGTATTGCCACCGAAGTTCTTGTCGAACATAATTAATTTTATCTAATACATATGCGTGCTAAATTAATATGCGCTGAATATCAACTCACCTGTTTCTGTTGAAATTACCCCGCCCTTACCTGTGTTAATCTGTAGCCCGAATTTTCCCTCGCTTAGATGGCAGTTCACCATGACAATCTTCTTTCCCTCTGAAAATTTTCCGATATCGATTTTTTCTATCTGGGAGTCCCAGAATGTAAGCGATGCCTCTCTCTGATTTACAAATACCTTTATGGAAAGTATTTTTCCCGTCTCTTCATTCTTTTTCCTGTATTCCCGAGGCATTTGTACCTCCAGTACAAGCGCTTCGATCCTTGAGTTGAGTGATTTGTAAATTTTTGCGCGCAATTTTTCCTTTCTCTCCTCGTCAAACTTTCCATTCTCGTAATCGATCAGCAGTTTTGCCGTCTGTTCATCCAGCAGGCCGCCAAAATGTTCGATTTTTTTCTTTATTTCTTCGTTCACGACTGAAAAAGGGTCATTCATGTATTTAGAAAGTCCCAATAACATCGTGTTGATGCTGCTCCTCGCTGATTTGAAAGAATTATATTCATGAAGGTTGATGTCTGACAATCGTCGGATGCACATGCGGGTAGCGATATATCTCAGGGTTTCAACCACTGAACAGGCCGAGGAGGGTTACAGCATTGCTGCCCAGCGGGACAGGCTCAAGGCGTACATAGTCAGTCAGGGGTGGGAGCTCTCCGAAATTTACGAAGATGCCGGATTCTCCGGGGGCAATTTGAACAGACCCGCCTTTTTGAAGTTGAGAGAGGATCTCAGAAAGAAGAATTTTGATCTGATACTTGTTTACAAGCTGGACAGGCTCTCCAGGAATATGAGGGATCTGTCTAACCTGGTCCATGAAATGGATGAGAGCGGAGTGTATTTCAAGAGTGCGACCGAACCCTTTGATACAACGACTCCTGCAGGCAAACTTATTTTTAATATGCTAGGCAGTGTGGCTGAGTTTGAGCGTGGTATGATAGCCGAGAGAGTGAAAATGGGAATGCTTCAGAAGGCTAAAGAGGGAAACGGTATTCTTGGCTTCAATCATCCATATGGTTACCGCTATGAGGAAGGCGGGCTGAAGGTGGAGGATCGCGAAGCTATGGTGGTGAAGCGGATTTACGATGAATATCTGAAAGGGCATAGCCTCCAGGACATAGCGACAGGCATGAACATGAAAGACATTAAGACAAAAAATTTGAAAGAGTGGACGAGGCAGACTGTCCTCAACGTGCTGACAAATCCGCTTTACGCCGGATATCACAGGTGGAGCCTGTTCTACTGGAAAGGAAAACACACACCTATAGTAGATCAGGAAAAGTGGAATGCGGCCCAGAGACTCAGGCAACTTAGGAGTCGCGGCGACAGCTGCCGTATTATGCAGATTCAAAAGCTTGTAAATGGCGAGTTCGGTGTATGTGCCTCGGCCTGACGATTGCATGACGCAGCGCATAAATCACGGTCATTGAGAGCATGCGACGTGACAAACTGTGAATGACACGATATTCGATCTATGCTAATTGCTCATATCATTTATCCATTCATCTTGATGTTGAAATGTGTGAAACGGCGGTTGTGCCCCTGCAGTTGTGCCATTACATGAATGAATAAATTTGCTTTCGCGATACACAATGTTAAAATCCGTGCGGCGCCGCTCCGTGCATTTCCAGCGGTATCTTGTGGAGCACAAAAGAAATTGAAGAACATTATTGCGCATTCACGTAAATATCGGTTCACCGACATTTACGTGAATGTACGGATCGTGGATTGTCTTATTCCTCTCCAGGCGCCACAGTCCCTGATATTGCGCATTAACCGACACACTATGCATCGATCCACTGAAAACCGGATCAGGCAATCGGGCCGGATATTGCGGAAACAACAGGTTTTGGATCCGCTCTCTGTGAATATCCCCCGTATAATGCCTTGACAGGACTTTACGGAAATGGATGTACAGTGAAAATAACTATCGACAAATATTAATTTATCCAATACAGTGTATACCTATTATTATTTAGCTTGATAGTGTATTACAGGGAATAAATTCAGATATTGGGCCAGGAAGTCAGAGCTATTATATGTTTAACATATAATTTGATGAGACGAGCATAATCCAATAATAATATTCATAATCAATGCTGAATTTCAACTGACATGTTTATGAAGATCCCTTTCAAGTTCTCTTCAGATCAAAATTGAGTGTTCATGAGACCCGTTATTTGAGTTTTGTAATTTTCTGTCTACGCGGATAACAATTTCTCTTATCGCTATTTACTCAGGCTTGAGCATAATCAGTTCTGCATGGATGGATAGGTCGATCCTTCTCCATTTGATCGCACGCTTTGCAATTTAGCCGAATATAGCATATTAGTGTTTAATTATTGTTTGTATATGTATGGCATAATTTACTAACTATTAGACATATAACGATATGAGACTTGAACAAAAAAGGCATTTAAGGCGCGGATATCATTGCTTCATTCTGATGAAATACGAGATCGCCTGGAGCGAAAAATACAGGCCTTCAACCCTGGCTGAAATTGCAGGGAACAAGCAGGCTAAGGCTGCGCTTCAAAAATGGGCTGAAACATGGTCAGGCAGGGAGCCGCCGGAAATCCGCGCTGCCATACTTTCAGGCCCGCCTGGTGTCGGAAAGACTTCAAGTGCGATCGCGCTTGCGAAGGAATTCGGATGGGATTTCATAGAGATGAATGCATCGGACAAGAGAGGCGAAAAGGAAATACGGAGAGTTGTGATCCCGGGTTCAGGCACGAATACCTTCGCCCAGAATGGAGAATATTTTTCAATTGAGAAGGGCAAACGCCATCTGATAATTCTCGATGAGGCTGATAATATACACAGCAGGGAGGACAGGGGAGGAATTGCGGCTGTGTCCGATCTTATACGGAACACCCTGCAGCCGGTCGTTCTGATAGTGAACGATCTTTTCAGCCTGACAAAAAGGAGCGAATTCATAAAGAAGTCATCGAAGGTGATCAAATTCGAAAATATCGGCGAGTACGAACTTGCATCCATCATTCACAGGATAGCTGATGCCGAAGGCATATCCATCAGCAGGGATGCTGCGCTCAAACTGATCGAACAGTCATCCGGCGATGCGCGGGCCGCAATCAATGATCTGCAGGCGATTTCGATCAGGAAAGTCGTAACTCTTGAAGACGTTTTGTCTATGAAGAAGCGGGACAAAACAGTGGAGTTGCGGGATGGTCTCGCAACCCTGTTTAAGTCGGACAGCCCAGGAAAGGTAAGGGAAATTCTAGGCAGGTTCGACGAGGATCCGGAACACATATCCCTGTGGATTGATGAAAATCTCCCGTATTATGTGGAAAACATCGACAGACTGGCCGGCGGATATGCTATGCTGGCGCTTGCTACGGAATTCCTGGAAAGAGCAGGGAGACTGAGCTACTATAAATTCTGGTCTTATTCTTCCGAACTGATGGGAATAGGCGCAAGCAATGCGGCACGGGGCAGCAGCCATTCTCCATTGCCCAGGTTCCCTTACATGCTAATGCGGATAGGCTACAGAAATTCACTGATCAGGTCAAGGGCGTCGATGGAGGAAAAGATCGCCGGTTATTGCCACTGTTCAATCGCCCATGCAAGGGATGATGTGATTCCATTTTTCAGAAGCGCATTCAAATCCTCGGACCAGTTTGCACTTTCGATGATAGGCAGGCTGTCATTCACGGTTGAGGACGTTTCAAACCTTATCGACGAGCCGGAAGACTCGGAAAGAATTTCGCGCCTTCTTGGTAAAATGCAGGTCATGCAGGCTGCAAAATGACCTCTTATTGGAGGGTCAAAAACCTACCTCATCATTCAACGAGGGCCCACGTTCATCCTCGCAGGACGGGAATCATGAAATACGATCGCGGATTCGGCAGCAAGCAGCAAAAACTCACAATACTCTAATATCAAGACGCAATATCGGCGTTATGGATTCCCAAAGAAAGGCTGTGCTTGAAAAGCAGCATTACAAGGTGGTGGGTGAACACAGCGCTGTAAAGGTATGCCACTGGACCAGGGAGAGCATGATACATGACAGGGGGTGCTACAAGCAGAGTTTTTACGGCATTGCGTCGCACAGATGCATGCAGATGACGCCTGCGGTTAACCAGTGCTCGGAAAACTGCCAGTTCTGCTGGCGATTCCAGGATTTCCAGGAGGATCATATCGATGTCGAGGATGACCCGTCGTTCATACTGGAAAAGTCGATAGAGGCGCAGAAGAAACTGATGAGCGGGTACAAGGGGGATCCGAGATGCACGCTCACGAAATGGGAGGAATCCCAGTCGCCAAAGCATGTTGCCATTTCCCTGACTGGAGAACCGACGGCCTATTCGCGCCTCGGAGAGTACATTGAGCTATGCCACAGAAACGGAATGACTACCTTTCTTGTAACGAACGGTACCAACCCGGACGTGCTGAGGAAACTGAACCCGCTGCCTACCCAGCTTTATGTCACTGTTGCGGCACCCACCAGGGAGATTTTCACCAAGATCTGCGCTCCCATACGATCGAATGCATGGGAGCAGCTCATGGAAACACTGGAGCTGCTACCGTCTCTCAACACCAGGAAAGTAATAAGGCATACCCTGGTAAAGGACTGGACAATGGGTTTTGAGGAAACATATGCTGCCCTGGACAGCGTTGCCAAGCCGCATTTCATCGAATCCAAGGGATACGTCCACGTCGGCTATTCGAGGGAAAGACTGTCGATAAGGAACATGCCATCCCATGAGGAGATAAAGGGATTTGCAAACACGCTCGGAAAACTCCTCGGAAATTACCGGATTCAGAGTGAGAGAGAGGATTCACGCGTCGTTCTCCTGGTAAGAGATGGCGTAAACAGATGGCTCCCGGGGCTTGAAAGACCTGTGGAGGAAGAAATAAGATACAACAGGGCAAGGAAACAAGTTACTGCATGAGCCGCCGAAATCCTGTTTTCCCGCGATAAAGGTCAGGATAAGGGAAGTTTTCACCTGAGCCTGACGGTCTCCAGATTCATCGGCGCCTTAGTTTCAATGCCGAATTTCTTGTGTATGGTGCTCGCGAGCTCAAGGCACTTGTGCTCTTCGCCATGTCCAAGGAATATTCTGCTGGGCTTCGGCTCCATGCTGGAAACAAAGTTAAGCAGCTGTCTTCTGTCCGAATGGCCGCTGAAACCGTCTACAGTCTCGATATTCAGGTTTATGGGCACCGCTATCTGCTGGCCATGCTCGCTCATCTGCAGTTCCTTTGCACCGCGCTGGATCTTTCTGCCAAGCGTTCCCTCGGCCTGATAACCGACGAATATGAGCGTATTTCTCTGATCGTCTGCCCAGTGTTTCATGTACTCCATTACAGGCCCGCCGTTCATCATTCCCGATGTGGCGAGGACGATGCAGGGTTCCGTGTCGTTGAGTATCCTGTTTCTTGTCTCACTGCTGTCGACCCTTCGGAATATGGGTGAGAGAAATGGATTCTCTCCATTCTGGAATATCTGCGTTCTTAGCTGGCTGTTAAGGTATTCCGGATAGGCTGTGTGAATGGCTGTAGCTTCCCAGATCATCCCGTCGAGCCAGACTGGAATGGTCGGCACCTGACCGGTTCTCATAAGTTCCTCCAGTACTAGCATCATTTCCTGCGATCTGCCTACTGCGAAAACGGGAATTATGACCTTTCCCTGCCTGCCGAGAACCCTCTCTACGATCTCCTTGAGACCTATCGAAGCTTCCTGCCGTGATGCCTGTATGTCCTTGTAGCCGCCATACGTTGCCTCCAGAACAAGTGCCTCCAGTCTTGGGAATTTGTTGTTTGCCGGATTGAACAGCCATGTCTTTTCGTACTTTATGTCGCCGCTGAATGCTATGTTGTACAGCCCTTCGCCTATGTGGAAGTGGCATACAGCAGAACCTAGAATATGGCCCGCGTTCTGGAAGGTTAGCCTGATATCCGGTGCTATGTCTGTAGTTTCACCGTATTTCAGTGTTATGCAGTTTGCGACCTCCTTTCTGATATGGGATGATTCATAAGGAGGCTTCTTGCCCTCTCCGAACGCAACCTTGATCATATCAAGCTGGAGCATCGACATCATATCGCGCGTGGGAGGGGTGCAGTAAACAGGGCCGTCATAACCATACTTGAAAAGCGCCGGCAGCAGGCCTGTGTGGTCAAGGTGAGCATGCGTAATAACGACGGCATCAATCGATTCGATGGGCTGCAGTTCAGGTGCACTGAGATAGGGCGCCGGAACATTTGGCCCGCCGCTGTCCTGATCCGATGTTCCCAATCCGCAGTCTATGAGAACTTTGCTCTCCCTGGTGCTGAGCAGTGTGGAGCTTCTTCCAACCTCCCTGAAACCTCCCAGGGATGTTATGCGTATCCAGCCTTCCCCTTCCATCCTGGCCCTGTAAAGTCGTCTACCCACCTTCCTGAGAAAGTCCTTCCGCTCGTTTGATATCGTCCTCATGTATGTCCTGATGTCGTTTATTGTCTTGGATGCGATTGGTGGAGCACGAACAACCTTGGGCGCCCAGCCGGTCTCTCTTTTGATCTCGTTGAGAACTGCCCCCTGCTTTCCTATCACCGAACCGGGGCTTATCGCCTCGATAACAACCTCGCCGGTTTCATCGTCAAAGAATATGTCCATTACCTGTGCTTCGTCCGGTATAATTGACCTGATCTTTTTTTCGACCTCATCCTTGTCTGCCAGCAATGATGGATCCGGCCTTATATCCACTCTTCTCTTCAGAGACTGGGCAAGCTGTCTTACCAGTTCCGTGTTCTGTGAAAATTTTTCGAAATTCCTGATGTATATTACCACCACAGAAGCTTCGAAATCTATGTTTGCAATCTCAATATCTGCAGGGAAAATTTTCTTTACCGCTTCGTTAACTTCTTCAAGCATTCTTTCTAGACTCATCTGCTACTTACCTTCCGGATTCATTTGAAACTCTGTTCAATGAGAGTAAATCCCAAATCGCTTTGATGTGAGAAATATGTCAGTTAAACCGTTTCATTGAGATGATTTCTGGATCCTGGACCATCTCTTGTCTATCTCCTTCTCGTCAAGCTTTACGTATCCCTTGGAGGTGATGTTCACAACAACAGCCTTTCCGCCGCTCGCGGAATCTCTTTCCATTGAAGAATGGAGGGCCCTTATTGCTATGTCAGTCGCCTCGTTGACATTCATGCCGGATTCAAAGTGATCTTCCAGTACACCAAGGGAGAACGGCGAACCTGATCCTATTGAAACATATTCGTCGTCCGTCATGCCGCCGGCCGCATCCAGACCGTATACGCTGGACTTGCCTCCGTCGATACCGCCTATGATCAGGCCGACATAAAAAGGCATGTATCTGTTGGACTGCAAAATGTTTGCAGTCAGCGTTGCTGCGCCCTTCACGCTCATGAAGGATGCGCTTTTCAGTCTGTGCAGCTCAACCTCGGCCCTCACGTATCTCGCAAGAGCCTGATCGTCCCCGACAAGGCCCGCTGTCGTCATTCCGAGGTTGTCATCAAGCTTGTAAATTTTATCGGCATGCTTGTGCGCGATCAGGTTTCCCATGGTGGCTCTTGTTTCGGAGGCCAGTACTGTTCCGTCCTTGCACGCTATCCCTATGGTCGTCGTTCCCTTCTTCAGTTCTGAAAGTTCCATCAGCGAATCCCTGCCAAGCTTAAAAAAAAGGATTTTCATCTCTTTCAAGAGAAAACAAGTATTTAAGTCTATACAGAAAAAAGACATGCGGATCTGTTTTTCAGGCAGATTTTGATATATTATCTGAATTCAGGGGTCGCCGGTTCATGAACTACCTGAAACCTAACTGTCTCTTTAGAACCGAAGCCTTGGATATGTATGTGCAATCTCGGCATTAAGCAAGCACTGTCAAACCCCTCCTTCCACCTCACGCAAAGACAATCAGAAATGTTTTAATAGTAGTGTCTCTATGATAAAAGACAGGGTTTTGGGCTAGTTGTTAGAGTGCATCCCATCCCTTCTGACAAAACTGGCCCATCCCTTTCTAAAGGGATTTTTGTAAAGCTAAATTGTAAAGCTAAAAATAGTGACATATCTGTCCATGCGGAAGAGATGTCAGTTCTGAGGTGGTATTCTGGTTCTTGAAGGTCTCGGTGAATCGCTCCGTTCGATTGTCAAGAGGATAACCGGTTCTGCAAACATTGATGAAAAATTCCTGAAGGAAATTGTGAAAGACATCCAGAGAGCGCTGTTGCAAGCCGATGTCAACGTGAATCTTGTGCTGTCCCTTTCGAAGAAGCTGGAGGAGAGGGCTCTCAACGAGAAGCTTCAGGCAGGTGCGAGCCTCAAGGAGCATGTTATAAAGATCATTTATGAGGAACTGGCATCAATCCTCGGTGAATCAAGACAGCTTCCCCGGGAGAAGCAGAATATAATGCTCGTGGGTCTATACGGTCAGGGCAAGACAACGACCGCCGGCAAACTCGCCAGATTCCTGTTCAAAAGGGGATTGAGCGTGGGACTCATTGCGGCCGATGTCCACCGCCCGGCTGCTTATGACCAGCTTGAACAGATTGGCAAAGAGATCAAGGTTCCTGTTTTCGGCATCAGGAATGAAAAGGATGCAATGAAAATTGTAAGGGAGGGTATCAGGCAGTTTTCGGCCCTCGACGTCAAGATTATAGATACGAGCGGCCGGCATTCCCTCGAACAGGATCTCATAGATGAAATAAAGCGGATTGAGGATTTTGTCAAACCTGAGCAGAGGATACTGGTGCTGGACGCCTCGGTGGGGCAGCAGGCCGGTGCACAGGCAAAGGCATTTCATGATGCTGTAAACGTCAACGGCGTAATACTCACCAAAATGGACGGGACCGCGAAAGGCGGAGGTGCACTCAGTGCCGTAGGTCATACCGGGGCTCCGATAATATTCATAGGAACCGGGGAACATCTGGAGGACCTGGAAACGTTTGACACCGAACGATTCATTTCCAGGCTGCTCGGCATGGGCGATCTACATGCTCTTCTCGAAAAGATGAAGGAGACGATAGACGAGGACAGGGCCGAAGAAACAGCTCGCAAAATTATGTCAGGCCACTTCACGCTCAGGGAAATGTATGAGCAGATGGAGATGATGGCTGATGTCGGCCCTTTGAAGAAGATAATGTCTATGCTGCCCGGTATGCCGGGTATGAAAAAGGACATTGACCCGGACGAGCTGCAGCAGAAACTGCAGCGGTTCCGGGTCATAATGGATTCAATGACAAACGAGGAGCTGGACAATCCAAAAGTCATCAAATCGAGCAGGATAATACGCATTGCAAGGGGGGCGGGTGTTGAGCAGAGAAATGTGAGGGAATTGCTCAAGCAGTACAATCTCTCTCGCAGAGCCGTCAAGGGTTTCCTGGGAAACAGGCAGATAAGGAGACAGCTGATGAAACAGATGAAGGAGCAGAAGGCAACTGATGACTGACGCCCTTCCATTGGGGTCCAAACGTTTTGTAATTTTCCTGCATGATGTCCCCCGCGACGGCAGTTTCAGCCTTAATGATCTACCGGGTAGCGGCGGAAGAGCAGATGTGGCCGCCAGGTGCCTTACCTCCGCTCTTCTTGCATCGAATATGATTCGGAAGGATGCAACAGTTGCATTCATACTGAATGCCGAAGCTGAAACCTCTCTGGAGATCATAATTTTCGGTTCGACTGTAAGATATCTGAATCCTGATGAAAGATCAACCGCATCGTTGCTCAGAAACGCACTGCTCAGGTCCGTTAAAACAACGGAGGGTTTTTCGAGTCCCGGTATTTATTTCATCAACGCACCAGCCGCCGTACTGCTGAAATCCATCTCTGCCTCCACCACACCGTACTATCTCAGGGAGGACGGCCAGCCTGTCCAGTCGCTGTCGATACCTTTTACTTCCTTTCTCGGCGATCACAGGGATTTGACGCCAGGCGAGGAAAAACTTCTTGAATCAGTTGATCCGAAAAGGATTTCGATCTCCAAAAGGAGTCTTCATTCTGACCAGTGTATCGTCATACTTAACTGGATTGCTGAAAACGTCGGCTGAATGGTTATGCAGGCGCTGTTCGCCGGCAGGAGAGTTTTTTCTTATCCCTGCGTGATGCTGAGAATCCCCGGATGGCATAATGACAGGCTATATTTTATTTACTGAATATTACATAATGAATTTACCGGTCAGGAAAATACCAGTCAGGAAAATGATCAGATATGTCAGGCAATCAGTCAGGCGGCGATGGTGATTCAAACAAGGTCACAGGCGGCGGGGATGCCATTTCAGCGGAATATACAGATCAGGATAACAACATTTACGACATGGCCAGGGCGAAACACAATGCCGACATCCACCGGCAGGTAGCCAAGCTCAGATCCAAAGGTATGAGGCACAGGAACAAAGCATCGAAATTCCTTCTCAAATCAAAGAAAGCCGAAAAGAGGGCGGCGGCCATGCTTCACAAGGCAAACCAGTTGAGACAGGAGGCCACTGCCATTCAGGAACAGGCGAAGACAAAAGGAAAATCGGCCGCAGACCTGCGGAATTCTCCGGCCGGGAGCAACAGTCAGGGCGCTGCTGGTTCTGCGCCCAATGCAGATGACAGGGATATGAAGATCACAAGACTTGAGCATGAGGAGGCAAAACTCCAGAAACAGGCCAACAACTATCTGGCAAAGGCCGCGTCCCTGACAGAGAAGGCAACCAGGCTGAAGCAGAAATCGATCGCGTATCTGCAGAAACAGAGAACGCATGAAGTCAATTCCGCCCACTACATGAAGAGAGCGGAAGATCTGGACAAGTCAAAGAGCTGATTCAAAGAGCTGATTCAGCCTTCCTGCCCGGTAATTGAAATCTTCCCCAATACCAGTTCCTGCACTAAAAATGATTAGGAGTCGCGGCAGTATTTCAATTTAATTCTGTATTCAACCGCTGCGCCGTCTTGCCCAGGGATAGAGACCTGATGACCGGTTCATCTCTGTCCTATTTGATTTTGGAAGCGGAAGCAGATTGGATTTTTGGATGCAAAAGCCTGTAGGCAAATCTTATTTATATGTGCATAATAAACGTTGTTCTGTGCCCTAGGCGCCAGGGAGTGTATTGTTGGAAGCCGAAGAGATTTCTGTTGAAGAAATAGAACAGAAAAGAGATTTGCTCAATCTCGAAGCGGAACGCAGAAGGAAAAGCAGGGATGAGCTGAACGATGTTACAAGGCAATTTGCCGATCAGAGAGACAAACATAACAGCGAGGTGCGCAAACTCATTGAGGAGGCCGGGGAGCACAAAAGACGAAGGGACGAACTTAACGAGCAGGTGAAGGAGGCAAAGGAGCAGAGGGAGATATGGAACAAAAAGTACACGGATCTTGCCGCAGAACTCGTCGAACTGCGGCGTACCATGTCGCCCAGGACAGGCGCCCCCATTTCAAAACTTAAACGGGATCTGAAAGCACTCGAATTCAAGCAGATGACATCTGTTCTCACGCCGGAAAAGGAAAAGGAAATCGTGGAACAGATGTCAAAAGTGCAGACAGAGATCAGGAAGAGGGAGTCATCCCTGCAGGCAAACCCGAAATATTCTGAGCTTTTCAAGCAGGTGAACGAGGCCAGGGACAAGGCAGAAGAATTTCATAGGCGGGTGTCGGAGCTTGCAGAAGAGGCACAGAATGAGCATGATCGTATGATGGAGCTGTATGATACCGCCGATGAAGTGAGGAAAAGGGCCGACGAATTCCAGGCAAAATTCGTGGAGGCAAAGATTAAGGCCGACGAGGAACACAGGAAGCATATTGAAGCAATCCACCAGGTCCACGACTATGACAAACTCCTCTACGGCATAAGGCAGAAACTCAAGAGACCGTACGGCATGGAAGACATGGAAAGGGTAAACAGGGAGGCGCAGGAAGTGTTTGAACGATTCAAGAAGGGTGAAAAATTGAGCACCGAGGATATCATGCTTCTCCAGAAATCCGGCTACCTGTGAACACCGGCAATTATTAAGTACTCAGACCAGATAAAATGGAGCGCAGGATCTTATGAGCAGGAAACTGGAAAACGGATTGTATGTGCTGCTCGGTGTGATTATTCCGGCAGTGCTCTTTGTGCTTTTTGTCTATTTCAACGTCAACATACTCTTCATCATAATACTGCTGACATATACCCTTGCGGTCGTATTCACGTTTTACGGGAGCGAAACAAAGAGCCATTGACAATGAAGTGAAATGCTTTGGGCGTCAATATTGCTTCAATTGTGGAAAGGAGCGAAATAGACCTCGAATCGCTCAGGGGACGGGTAATTGCAATTGACGCGTACAATGCAATCTACCAGTTTGTTTCGGCTATCCGGCAGCTGGACGGAAGACCACTTTCGGATAAAGACGGCAGGCCGACTTCACATCTGATAGGACTCCTCCACAGAAATGCCAGGCTGCTTCTCGCAGGTATACGGCCTGTGTACGTCTTCGATGGCATACCTAACAGCATGAAGGCAAAGACGCTTGAGAAGAGGAAAGAGTCAAAGATGGCTGCTGAGGCCAAATACAGGGAGGCGCTAGAAAAAAAGGACATGGAAAAAGCTTACAGCTTCGCCATGCAGACCACCAGACTCAACGAACAGATAATAACGGAGTCCATGAGAATCCTCGAACTGATGGGCATACCGTTCCTCACCGCCCCTGAAGACGGGGAAGCGCAGGCAAGCGTCATGGCGGCAAGGGGCGATGTGTGGGCCATAGGCTCCCAGGATTTTGACAGCCTGCTTTTTGGCGCTCCGAGATGCGTAAGAAACCTGACGCTTTCAAACAGGAGAAAGATGCCTGGAAGGAAGGCGTTCAGAGAAGTGAGCGTTGAAATCATGTATCTCGAGGAAACGCTGAGGAAACTAGATATCACGCGCGATCAGCTTGTCGACATTGCGATACTTGTAGGAACGGATTTCAACGAAGGCGTGTCTGGAATAGGGCCAAAGAAGGCCCTCAAGCTCATAAAGGAAAAAGGGGCTATAGAAAACACACCTTTTATTGAAGAGATTGGGCAGGACAATGTCAAGGATGTCCGTTCGATTTTTCTGAAGCCGAAATTCATAGAAAGCTATGCGCTAAGATGGAGGCGTCCGGACAGAGACGGGCTCATCAGTTTCCTTTGCAGGGAGCATGAATTCTCGGAGAGCAATGTGCTTCAGGCGGTCGAAAGCCTTGCTTCTGCCGATATCGGCTCGCAGGAAAGCCTTGACCGGTGGATGTGAAGGTCAGAAAGGCTAACTCAATGGGTGATAATTAAATACAGAAGCCCTGTAGTGGTTAGAAAGTCGATGGTGCTTTCGATGATAAAGAAAGCTGAAGGAAATTACGATCCCGCCAAGGTGGAAAGGGAAATAGCCGAATACTGGTCAAACAGCGACATTTACGGCAAGCTCAAAAGCATGCGCAGCGAAGGACAGAAAATTTATTTTCTGGACGGGCCTCCGTACACTACCGGCGACATCCACGCGGGCACCGCCCTGAACAAGTCGCTCAAGGATCTGAGGATACGCTTCTGGCGGATGAACGGCTACAATGTCCGCGATCAGCCGGGCTGGGACATGCATGGCCTTCCCATTGAAGTCAACGTCGAGAAGTCGTTCGGCATAAAGACAAAGAAGGATATAGAGAAGATTGGCATTGACAGGTTTGTCTCCGAATGCAGAAAATTCGCGCTTAAGAATCTCAACAATATGACGCAGCAGTTCAGGCGTCTGGGTGTCTGGATGGACTGGGACAAGCCGTACATGACAATCGAGCGCTCATTCACCGAGACGGCATGGTTGACTCTCAAAAAGGCAATGGATGCCGGACTCCTGTTCCTTGGCGAGAGGAGCACCCAGTGGTGTTACAGATGCGGAACAGCGCTTGCAGAGGCGGAGATAGAGTACGTCGAGAAAGAAGATCCGAGCATTTATGTCCGCTTTCCCCTGAAGGACAGCGATTATTCGCTGCTCATCTGGACGACCACTCCCTGGACACTGGTTGCCAACATGGCAGTCGCAGTGCACCCCGATATGGATTATGCAGAGGTGGAGTACAGAAAGAAGGGGCAGATTACCGAGAAACTCATCGTTCTGGAGCAGAAGGCAGAGGAAATAGGCTCGCTGTCTGACCAGGAGGAATACGAGATCGTCAGGGTGATGAAGGGAAGCGATCTGGTGGGCAAAGCATACACATTTCCGCTGGAGGGTTTTGCCAAAAAAGGCAAGGAAGGGGAATGGAGCTGGAAGGTAATACCGTCGGATAGCGTGGAACTGGAATACACCGGGCTTGTCCACACTGCCCCTGGCCACGGGCCTGAAGATTTCAATCTCGGGAAAAAATTCAATCTGGATATATACTGTCCCGTGCTGGACGACGGTACCTATTCAGATGATGCAGGAAAAGACATCAGCAGAAAACGGGTAAGCCAGTGCAACGACTTAATAATCGGCGAACTGAAACGGACGGGGCTGCTTTATTATTCCGGAAGGATAAAACACAGGTACGGCAACTGCTGGAGATGCAAAACGCCTATAATCTACCGTTCCACGATGCAGTGGTACATAAGGGCCACAGAGCTCAGGGAACGAATGCTTGAGGAGATAAACAGGATAAAATGGGTGCCTGACTGGGCCGGCTCGTCCAGACAGGCAGAATGGGCCAGGAACCTGAAGGACTGGTGCATTTCGCGTCAGCGCTTCTGGGGGACACCAATTCCCGTGTGGAGATGCGCCAAATGCAGCTCGGAACGGCTGATATCCTCTGTCTCGGAACTTTCAGGCGGGCGCAACTACGTCGAAGGAATGGACCTGCACAGACCATCGATTGACGCTGTTGTATTCAAGTGCGAGAAGTGCGGGGGGGAGATGAATAGAGTACCGGATGTGCTTGACGTCTGGTTCGATTCCGGCATCTGCTCATGGGCATCCCTCAATTACAACGCCGACAGGAAGGAATTCGACATCTGGTGGCCTGGCAAATGGATAACCGAGGCAGGAGATCAGACAAGGGGATGGTTCAATTCCCAGATTGCCACATCGCTGATTATGTTCAACAGGGCACCGTTCGAGTCGGCTCTTCTGCATGGCTGGGTCAACGATTCGAGAGGCAGGCAGATGCACAAGAGCCTCGGCAACGTTGTCGACCCGATGGAAGTAATAGAAAGCGACGGGGCAGATGCCCTGCGCTTCTATATTCTCGGCTCAAGGGCCCCATGGGATGATATTTCATTTCAGCAGGATGGTCCGAAGAATGCACGAAAGACGCTCAACATACTCTGGAATGTCTACAATTTCGCATCCACGTATATGTCGCTTGATAATTTCAAGAGTTCACCCGTTGACTGGAAGGCTCTTGCAGGATCGCTGAAGATCGAAGACAGATGGATACTTTCGAAGACGCAGTCCGTTATTGGAGATGCCACAGGTTTAATCGATGCACTGGAGGTCCATAAGGCACTGCGCTCAATTGATGATTTCATTGTGGAGGACCTTTCCCGCTGGTACGTCAGAATGGTGAGGGACAGGACATGGACTGAAGAGGAAAGCAGGGAAAAAGCGGAAACATACACAGTTCTGCATTATGTCCTTACTGCGGTATCAAAACTGCTGGCGCCGTTCACGCCTTTTATTTCTGAGGAAATATTCAGGGCCATGAATCCTGAAGCGCTCTCCGTTCATCTTTCCACATGGCCGGAGGTCATCGATGTGCTCAGGGACGCAAAACTGGAAGCCGATATGGTGCTTGCCAGGCAGATCGTCGAGGCGGTCCTGAAATCAAGACAGGAGACGGGTATGAAGCTCAGGTGGCCCCTTTCGAGGATCGTCATAAAGCCGGTCGACGACAGTAACAGGAAGAGCATAGGCAGGATGCTCGATATCATTGAGAAGCAGTGCAACGCAAAGTCGAGCAAACTGCTTCAGCCGGCGCAGGAATGGGAGGAACTCGTTCTCACTGTTGTGCCGGATCCAAACGCAATAGGAAAGGTTTACCGGCAGTGGTCAGGTAAAATTGCAATGATGCTCAAGATAAGACCGGCAGCGGAGGTTATAAACGGCATCAAGGGAGGTTCTTATTCCCTCGGTATAGAGGGACAGACAATCAAGATCGAGGAGAACATGGTGTCTTTCAGCTACACGCTTCCGCGCAATGTCGCCCAGATTGATCTTCCTTTCGCAACCGTTTATGTTGATTTCAACATGGACAGGAAACTGGAGCTTGAATCACTCTCAAGGGAGGTCATGCGCAGGATACAGAAGATGAGAAAGGAAATGGGCCTGAACGTGGACGAGTACGTGCACGCACAGATAGCAACATCCGGGTCGCTCCTTGAAGCGATAGTTGAATGGAACAGCGTAATCTCATCGGAGTGCAGGATAGGATCTCTCGAGATTGTAGCAAATGCCGCGGGTGAATTGAAGGAAGCCTGGAAGATAGACAGGAATGATCTCGTGATAGCTCTTTCCAGGACGAAGGCTGCCGCACAGCCCGAAGCCGCACAGCCTGCGCAGGAAAAGAGTGCGGCCGAGACTGCGCCGGAACAGCAGGCTCCAGCGGCTACGGAGGAGGATGAAACATTCGTCATTGAGTCAGGTGAAACGTATGCGATTTTCGAGGACAAGCCCGACAAAGGAATGGCGATATTCAGATCTGCCATGGAGAGCGGCCTGAACGGATTTCTTATCACAAGGGAATTCCCGGAGAAGCTCGAAAAGAAATACGGTGTCAGCAACTGCAGGATAATATGGCTTACCGCGGTCGGCGGTAAAAATGCAGTGAAACCGAGTGATCTGGAGACAATCTCCCTCCAGGTCAATGACTTCTTCTCAAAGGACTCGGGAATTGCGTTTATTGACGGTACAGAATATCTGATATCAAACAACACATTTGCTTCAGTTGTCCGGCTGATCCAGTACCTGAAGGATACAGCGGCAAAATCTAAGTCTATACTTCTGCTTTCGGTCAATCCCGAGTCCATGAATGAGAAGGATCTGAAGGTTCTGCAGAAAGAGGTCGACAAAATCATCTGAATTCAGATGATTCCGAGTGCAGCCAGGCCCTTTCCGAAACCCGGGACAGTATCATATGCCGGAAGTTCATCGGGTTTTACCCATCTGTATTCAGTGTGTTCCCAGTCAATCGTGATGGAATCGTTTTCGAGTGTGAAAAGGAAGGGATAGGATATCCACACGGTGGCTTCCTTCCTGGTTACCACCGGCTTCCCCGCCCTTAACAGGGAGACTCCTTCCGCCGATATTTCCTCCCTTAGTTCCTTCAGGGCGGCAGCATACGGCGTTTCACCCTCCTCCACATAACCGCTTACGGAAGCCCATTTTCCCCGGAATGAGCCCACAAGCCCGCTTCTCTTGAGAAGCAGAAGCCTGTCGTTATACTTCACAGCGCAATTTACCACCTCCTTCCCCGTCACGTTCTCGATCTCAACCGTTCCGCTTGTTCCGTCAATGCGGACGAAATCGCCATTCCTGAAATACTCCCAGTCAAATCCGGAGGCCGCCACGACCGTGTTTCCGTTTCCGAAACCGGGAGTGTTCGGCAGGACGCCGGAACACATTACCATGCCGCACTCATCTTTGCCGCACCTGAACGGAAGCGAAGACAGGATATCCTCAGACAGATTGCCGCGTATTATGAATATGCCTGATTCAACCCTGTCATCGGTTACGGCGGAATCCATATCGATCAGTGTTGCGCTGCCTGAAATCGAACCTCCCGCCAGTCCACGTCCCTGGAGTCTCAGCACGATATCGGAACACCGCTGCAACAATTTTAACTTTGCCGGTTCTGTGAAACGCGCCTGCGGTATGAAACGGAAAGCAGAGGCAAATAAGCGGGCCTGCCGGGAGTTTCAGAATGAATACACTCTTTTGAACCCGGGTCCGGGGCTTTCTCCTGACGAACCGGAGGCCCCTGTGATATCCACGCTACACTACAGGCCCTGATAGCGGGTGACTGCTGTTCCTGTATAAAAAAAGGGATTATTTCTTCTCGAATTCAGCGTATCCGCATTTTCCGCATGACACCCTGTTCCTGTGTTTTGCCAGAAACACGCTGGGACCGCACTTCGGGCATGTACGCCTGGTTCTGCTCAACTTTCCGTCCTTTACTTCGTAAATGCTGTTCCTGCCCTTTGCCAATTAAATCACTTCGCCTGCTGCTTCGCTGCCTTTACCGCTTTCTGTGCCGCCTGCTTCTTTTCCGCAAGCTTGTTTCTGACGAGTATGTGCCGTCTTTCGAGTTTGAGCGCATCTTCCTTCTTCGGGTATATCTTCGCGAAGACAAGAGTTTCATGCTTTCCGAATACGCTCTTCATTGAATCTACGACAACGCCCTCTTTTGCGCTTCCGAGTGATCTGGATACTGCTTCCCTGACTTCGTCCCTCCCCGGCGTGGGTGAATTGGCATGCCTTACCACTGCCTTGACTTCAATCCTGTTGAGCAGCGGATTTTCCTTCCTTGATGTAATTTCAACGTCCATTTAAATCGCTCCGACCTTTATTCCTCTACTCACTACATCTAACTAACATTTAAATTCTGCGTATAGACCCTCCGGCGCCGTGGAATCAGTTCATCTCATTCTGGAGACAGGTATCATTTCAGCAAGTATCGAATATGCCGTCTGCCTTGATGTTTCGTCCGATTTTATCGCCGTCATGCCGATGCCAGGAAGGCCGTAAACAACAATCGCACCTTTCATCAGGTAAATCGACGCAAGGCCTGCGAGATCCTCCTCGCCGTCCACAATCATCTTTGTCCGACCGGGAAACTCCCATGCAAGCTTCAGCGCGTTCCACATCTCAAGGCTGAGGTAGCCGGGAGGACTGCGGACACTCAGCTGCGCCCCTGGCGTGGAAAGAAGGGTATCGGACCAGGTCTCAGGTATCCGGTGCCTTTCCGTCATGAAATCGAAAACTGAAATCTTTGGGATCACCCTGCTGGAAACCAGAGTGTAGCAGACCATGTCACCGACGGCAACGATCGCGCAACTCTCCGATATCGCAGCAATCTCCCCCGGTGTTATCAGCGGCTGGTACTGCTTCGAAAGCTCCTTCCTGAGTTCCGGCGGAAGGAAGAGATCCTCCTTCGGATCGAATTCATCTGACCCGGAGCGCAAATTTGCCATTGACATTAATTCCCATCTGCTTTGCGATTGCCGACTTCTGGTAATCTATGACAATGAGATACCCCTGAAACTCCCTTGAAGTCTGGCCCCCGCACAGAGGACAGGTATCCTCTTCCGAAATATAACTGCAATTCTTGCAGGCCTTGAGCTGCTTCACGTTTGCCATTGGTGTCACCCTAAGCCGGTATTTCTCCCTTCTCCTTCCTGGACTTCTTGCTCCTGTCTTCCTCGATCCATTCGAACTTGCCGAGCCCCGTCTGTCTCATTGTCAGGCCGATCTTGCTCTCCTTGACATTTTTGTCATTGAGGCTGACGGATATTATGCGTGCCCTTACACGGTCGCCGACTTTAATGTCTCTCTTTGTCTCCTTGCCGATTATTCTCTTTCCGCCTTCATCAACATCCAGTTTATCATCCATGATCTGGCTGATGTGCAATAGTCCGTCGAAAGGGCCAAACCTGACGAATGCGCCGAATTTAATAACGTCGACAACATACCCGTCGACGACTTCCTGAAGCAAAGGCTGGAAAAGCAGCGCATCGTAGTTAAGCGACTGGAAAACGCCTCCATCGCCGTGAACGACACGCCCGTTTCCGTCGGGTTCTATGTTTGAAACCATGACGACCAGTTTTCCCTCTGTATCCAGCTTTCCTTCAAACGTGGAACGAGCCAGCTCAGATATGAGCAATTCGTAATCTTCCCCCAGCCGTTCCGGGGGAGCCCTTATGACACCATGCCTCGATTGAATCTGATACAAACCGACTACCTTCCAGACATTCTGATTATGGACACCGTTACTGCAAGCAGTTTACTCTACCCGCCAGATATTACTTCATGCTTTGCATTTTTTGCCTTCTGCAAAGGCGTTTTGCCGCAGAAGCGCGTAAAGTGCGGCGGCTTCTTGGCATCCTACTGCGATTCAACGCATCAAGGTTGTCCTGTTAATAAGCCTTTTGCCCATTCGCATCACGTCCGCGGAGAGTGGAGCCGTCTCCGAAGGAGAGCCTGGCGCTCCAAGCGGGAATGGTTCGAATGTGAGTAAAAATCGCTGAACGCCAGAATTCGCGTTATTTCGGACAGGGTTATAGGAAAATTATTTAATCGGTTCTCAATTTCCTCCGACTGGTGCCTTCAGGAATGTCGGATTTTATTGATTTCGTGATAGTTGCAGCTTTGATCGCTCTCATCTATGCTGTCGTGCAGACACTGACAATTCTCAGAATGGATGAAGGCAGTGAAAAGATGATAGATATCGCCAGGGCAATACAGGCGGGATCGAAGGCATTCCTCAACAGGCAGTATTCCACCGTGGCCATATTTGCAATCATCTTAACAGCAATAATAGCGTTTGTTCATCAGCTGGGATGGAAGGAGGCAATTGGATTCGCCGTGGGTGCCGCGAGTTCGGCAATAGCCGGCTACGTCGGCATGAATGTATCAATAAGGGCAAACGTCCGCACAGCCAACGCTGCAAGAAAATCGTTGAAGGACGGTCTGTCTGTCGCGTTCAGAGGAGGCAGCGTGACGGGCATTACGATAGTGGGCTTTGCGGTTATCGGCCTGTCGCTTCTGTTCCTCTTCTACAACGGGAATCCGGTAGACATGCTTGGCTACATGTTTGGAGCCTCTCTCGTCAGCCTGTTCGCAAGGGTGGGAGGAGGCATATACACAAAGGGCGCGGATGTTGGTGCCGACCTGATAGGCAAGGTGGAGGTCGGTATTCCTGAGGACGATCCAAGAAATCCGGCAGTTATAGCCGACAACGTAGGTGATAACGTCGGTGACTGCGCGGGGATGGGAGCCGATGTCTTTGAGTCATATGTTGTCACAATAGTGGCGACAATGGTCCTGGGGTATACGCTGGTAAGCGTCCACACTGCCCTCGGCTCCAACGGCGTCATTTATCCGCTGGGGATAGCATCTGTTTCCATATTTGCGTCTATCATCGGGGTCTTCTTCGTTCGGCTCGGCAAGTCGCAGAAAATAATGAACGCCCTCTACAAGGGCATTATTGCAACTGCGGTGATAGCCGCAGTCGGATTCTATTTCGTCGCAAGTTACCTGCTCCCGGCGAAATACGTGGAGCCTCTCTTCGTTGATTCAATAATAGGCATAATAGTCGTCGGCCTGATCATGGGTATTACCGATTATTATACGGACACACCCTTCAGACCAGTAAGATCAATAGCGAAGGCATCCACAACCGGTGCCGGAACGAACATAATTACGGGACTCGGCTGGGGTCTTCAATCCTCATTTCTGCAGAGCCTGACGATTGTCGGTGCTGTTCTCATCTCATATACGATTACGGGTGGCGGTATAACAAACAGCATTTCTGATTTCGGGCTTTACGGCATCGGCATAACTGCGGCGGCTATGCTTTCCCTTACGGGAATGATAATCTCCGTCGATGCATTCGGTCCCATAACAGACAACGCCGGCGGAATTGCGGAGATGGCCGGACTTCCGGAGGAAGTCAGGGAAAGAACAGACCCCCTGGACGCCGTTGGAAACACGACCAAGGCAGTGACCAAAGGATATGCAGTGAGTTCGGCGGCGCTCGGTGCTCTCGCGCTGTTTGCGGCATATTATGCATACATATCCGGTCATGGATTTACCGACCTCGAAATTAACAATCCGCTCGTGCTGAGCGGTCTGCTGATAGGGGCAACGCTTCCGTTCTTTTTCACATCTTTCCTTATGGGCGCAGTTGGTAAGGCGGCGCAGGCCATTGTTGTCGAGGTCAGGAACCAGTTCAGGAACAATCCACGAATACTCGAAGGAAAGGACAAGCCGGATTACGGAAAGTGTGTCGATGTAGTGACAAAGGAGGCTCTGAGACAGCTGGCTGTGCCAGCAATGATCGGCATACTCTCGCCGCTCATCGTCGGATTCGTTCTGGGACCGCTTGCGCTCGGCGGTCTGCTCATCGGTGTTGTGCTGAGCGGTTTTGGCCTTGCAATCATGATGACTGTGGGCGGCGCTGCCTGGGACAACGGCAAGAAGCTGATAGAACAGGGAAATTACGGAGGCAAGGGATCTGACGCACACAAGGCAGCTGTTGTTGGGGATACAGTGGGTGATGCAACAAAGGATACTGCCGGACCTGCCATAAACCCGCTCATCAAGGTGGTCAATACTGTTTCCATACTGTTCATTGCAATTATACTGACGTTCCATCTGCTCTGAAAGGGATATCAAACCTTTTTTAACCACGCGCTGTAATGATACGTCCCGGGTAAATGCAGGAAACCAAAATAGTCAGGATCCATGACAACGCCAGTGCGGATTTGCTGAGGCAGGCGTCGGATTGCCTCCGCAAGGGAGGACTTGTGGTATTCCCGACAGAAACCGTCTACGGACTGGGAGCAAACGCACTTTCGGAGAAAGCGGTCTCTGGTATATTCAGGGTTAAGGGCAGACCTGCTGACAATCCTCTGATTGTCCATGTTTCCGACTACGACCAGCTCAGTGCAGTTGTGGATTCTGTCCCGGATACGGCGGAAAAATTGATGAAAAAATTCTGGCCTGGCCCGCTGTCGCTGGTTATGCGCAAGAGCAGGCTTATACCCTGCAATGTGACCGGCGGTCTGGAAACAGTCTCGGTCAGGATGCCGTCAGCGCGCGTTGCGCAGACACTCATTGCGTATGCGGGTGTGCCGGTAGCCGCTCCGAGCGCAAATCTTTCGGGCATGCCCAGTATCACTGAAGCATCACAGGCAATCATGGAATTGTCCGGACTCGTTGATTTCATAATTGACGGCGGTCGTAGCGAAATAGGGCTGGAATCAACCGTGCTCGATGTTACACGCGATATACCCAGGATTCTCAGGCCGGGCGCAGTAACAGTAGAACAGCTTATGTCGTTTATAGGAGATGTGGAGGTACACCCGGCCGTTTTGCAGTCAGCTCCGGTAGAAGGAACTGCGCCGTCTCCGGGTATGAAACACAGGCACTATTCGCCTTCAAATGCGGTGCTGCTTCTTGTTGAACCGGGCGAAGATGTCGATGAAAGGATGGATGAAATGCTGAAAAAGACCCGCAGCATGGGGCTGAAGGTATGCGCAATGGTTTCCGATGAATGCGGTATAACAGGCGGGAATGTCGTGAGGATAGGGAGCAGGAATGATCTGGCAACTGTCGGCAGCAACCTGTTCAGAACGATAAGAGAGGCGGATTCAGCCCGTTTCGACGTCATCGTTGCCGAGGGATTCAGCGAAAGAGGGATCGGTCTGGCTGTAATGAACAGGCTGAGGAGGGCTTCGGTTGCATTTGACGATTTCCTGAAGATCAGGGCAGGAAAAAATCCAGAGGCTCTTTCCCGTAAAGCACGCTGATCACATCATTCCTTCGCTCGGCTAGCTCCCTCCTGCTGCCGGCATTGATGTTCACGTGCCCCATTTTACGCCTCTTCCTCAGTTCCCTTTTGCCATATGGGTATGAATGCGTTTCCGGGATTTTGAGAAGCTTCATTTCAACCTCCCTTGTTATCTCTGTTCCAACAGAATTGACTATCCCGCTGGGCTTGTACAGCACAGGTTCAGGAATCGGCAGGCCCGTGATGGTTCTGAGATGCTGCTCGAATTGTGATATCGACGAACCGTGCAGTGTATGATGGCCGCTGTTGTGTACCCTCGGAGCGATTTCATTCACAATGCATCTGCTGCCAGTGATGAAGAATTCTATCCCCATTACGCCAACATAATCCAGAGCGTCGAGTATTTTTGAGGCTACACCCCGCATGCCGAAGTCTTCAAACGGAGCATCGTTATAGAAAAGGATCCCTCCCTCGTTGCGGTTCATGGAAGGCGTGTGGAATCTCTTTATGCCGTTCTCATCCCTCGATGCTATTATGGATGCTTCGCAATCAAAGTCTATGTGTTCCTCAACCACATAGCGTTCTCCGGCAGGAAGCCGCATTCTGCCGGCATATGGTTTCGAAGCGTCGAAATAGTACTGTCCCTTGCCGTCATAGCCTCCACGGGACGCCTTTATCACTGCTCTTTTGAATTTGTTCGCATCCCTCATGGCCTCCTCTCCCGAGTCGGCTATTGTATACCGCGCAAGCGGTACACCAACGGAACTGAGAAATTCCTTTTCTGCCGCCCTTTCCCTTTTCAGCATTATCGCATCAATGGAAGGACGAAGCTTATGTTTCTTCTCGGCGTAGAGAAGAGCATGCTCATCGACGTGCTCGAATTCAAATGTCACAACGTCGCAGCTGTCCACGAACTTCCTGTATTCCTTCAAGGGGAGGAATCCGTCTGCAACACGTGACGCGGGTCCCGGGTCACTGTCCAGAATGTAATAACTGTTCTGTAGCTTCCTCCCCTCTATTATCATCATCCATCCGAGCTGTCCGGATCCGATGATCCCGATATTCATTGCAACACCCGGAACTCAGTCGCGCTTCTCATTAAGCACTTCCGATGTCTGCTTCTTCATGAAGGATATCATCCGCTCGGCAATATCTCTGTGTTTCAAACCAAGTATTCTGAGCGCAAGCAGAGCAGCGTTCCTTGAATTGCCTATGGCAACCGTCGCCACGGGAATACCGGCGGGCATCTGAACGATTGACAGGAGGGAATCCAGCCCCCTCAGATGCCCTGCCGGTATTGGGACTCCGATGACGGGCAGATATGTAAGGGATGCAACCATTCCCGGAAGATGTGCCGCGCCCCCCGCGCCTGCGATTATGATCTCCACTCCTCTCGCTGCAGCACCGGATGCATAATCGTACATGAACTGCGGTGTTCTGTGTGCCGAAAC
The DNA here is from genome assembly GCA_019721075.1 of Candidatus Sysuiplasma jiujiangense. Lineage (NCBI taxonomy): Archaea > Methanobacteriati > Thermoplasmatota > Thermoplasmata > Candidatus Sysuiplasmatales > Candidatus Sysuiplasmataceae > Candidatus Sysuiplasma > Candidatus Sysuiplasma jiujiangense. Next base: position 15,186 of record JAHEAD010000009.1, on the reverse strand, counting down.
AATTTTCTGTTCAACATCTACGCCGAATTCTCTAAGCGTTTCCACTGCTGCCGACATGTGTTCGTAATCGTTCTTGCTTCCCATGATGACGCCGACAAGAGGCATGATCTTGCATCCGAATAAGTACATTATAAGTATTTCGATAATAAATGAACGATAATATTGTCAAACGGCAAGCAACATACACATATGGCAGTCAAGGTCCAAAATCATATGATAGTGACTGGCGGATACAGGGGCAATGAGGGTTCAGGCGTATACGCACCAAACGTTTACGGCTGGAGTGAGATGTCACAGTATCATTCAGCGCTGATGCCCTGGACTGCGGCATCAGGTTCATTCGGAAGCCGGTTCAATACTCCTTCAGCCAGCGGAAAATCCAGTGCAAAAGTGGTGCCTCTTTCCGGACCGGATGTCGAGGTTTCCTTTACAAAAATTCTTCCGCCGCTGCTCTCCATTATTGCCCTTACAAGAGAAAGACCCAGGCCGGTACCCTTCGAGCCCTTCCTGAACCTCTCGAAAATAATGTCCGGGTCTGTGGCACTCAAACCAATCCCGTTGTCCCTGATCTCCACTCTTATCATTTTTTTGTTCCTTTCATTGATCAAATAGGACTTCACCTTGATATTGACAATTACATTTTCATTGTATTTAGCAGAGTTCGCGAACAGGTTGATGAACACTTCTTCGACAAGATCCGAACTGCAGATTTCCGCTGCCCCTGGATCCAGGTCGGCCTCCATGTCTATCTCTCTCGGATAAAAGGATGATCTGACTGCCGAAAGGGCAGAACTCAGCAGTGAATGAAGGCTGTAATTCTGCGTCACCACGTCCCTTTTGCTCCCGAGCCTTACAATTTCCAGAACAGTGTTTACAAACTTATTGCCCTTTGCTATAACTGAATTAAGGTTCTGAAAAAGCTTTATGTCAGCCTCGGTAATCTGCCTGGATTGTGAGGTTCTGCCGGAAAGCAGTTCGAGATTGAGTGTAATTGACTGAAACAGGTTCTTTATGTCATGGACAAGCATGTGCGCCCTCATTTCGGCGAGTCTTTCGCTCTCTTCGAGACCTCTGTAAAGATCAATATTGCGCAGCGACATCGACATGAGATTGGAAAATATGACAAGTGTGTCGTAATCAAATCTGTCGAATGCATTGAGGGAGGCGGATTCAATATCTAGCACAGCGGTGCATTCGCCGCTGATTACGATTGGAACTGCAAGCTCACTCTCGACTCTTGATATGTCAAGATTCAGAAAAACCGGATCCTTTGAAACATCATTGGACATGTACGGTTTTTTCGTGAGAGCACATGTCCCTATGATGCCGCGTCCTGGGGTCAGCGTAATGTCCCTGCTGAGCAGAGAGCTGAACTCTTCCGGCCAGTCCCATGCTTTGAGCCGGATCATTCTGTCTTCTCCCACCTCCCATACAGAGACATATGAAAAGCCGATATTTTCAGTGATCGTCCTGCAGACCGATTCATAGAGTTCATCCTTGCCTCTTGCATTGTTCAGCTTCTGCGCGACATCTATGAGTGCAAGCAGTCTCAGCGTCATTTTCTCACGTTTTTCCTCATCCCTGCGGCTGCTCAAATCCACGGACAGCAGGGTGGAAACGCGCTCCAGTCTGGCTGCGTAATCATTGAAGAGCGGCTGCTTGTCCGGAATGGTGATTCCGGTCATCAGCACTGTATCACCGCTCCTTTGAAAGCTAAGCAGGAAATTATTTCCGAAATCCCTGAATGAGTTGTAATTCATTTCGTCGTGCGACAGCGTCGCTGCGTTTATCATCAGGCCGCCGCTGAGTATGTCAGCATGAACGGGAGGAAGAGTCACATGCTGCACGCACGAATTCCCGTCCTTTCCTCCGGTCGACAGAAGTTTCCAGCTGTTACTGCCTTCGGACTCGTAAACATAGGCAGTAGCACCGCTTGTTGCATCTGAAAGAGTGGAAAGACATGCCGAGAGAAAATTGCTCCAGCCGCTTTTTGAACCACCAGATTTGTATGCTTTCCAGTACAATCCAATATCTGCAATATTCCTTTCAAATCTCAGGCTTATGTCTGCATCATTCCTGGCATCAAGCATTATTCCCCACAGGGGAAACAGCACACCAGTCCAGCTGAACAAATGTGCATAAGAGAGCGTGTAAGGCGAATAAAATTGTGAGGAGTCATAAAAAATTCTGCCGATCAGGAGGAACACGACGAAAACTGAGAGACCGAACATGCTGTTACGTGTCCTATGGACGTTTACAGTCCTTTCCAGAAGCAGGAAAAACAGCACAAGGGATGCGGTTAACAGCAGCGCTATGTCCTGGAAAACGAAAAGCTCTGACACAATAGCAAAGGTAATGCTTTCGATTGCCCTGCTGTATATTATCAGAGCGACCAGCAGTATGCCGAACACTGTTGTTGAAACAACAAACACCGAGTAAATGACGGATTTTCTGATATCTGCAACTCTTGCATTGAAGAGCCCGAAATACAGGAGAAGGAGCACTAAAAGGAGCCTCGCAGCATCAAGTATGGTATATAGAAATGAGAAACTGTTCACCTGGAGTCCGTTGAAGAGTATGGATACGTATATTGTGCCGGCGATGAAGATTGCCGACTGAATCAGTGCGGCGGCAACGAAAAGATCCTGCAGAAACATCGTCTTTCTGTAACGCGCAAAATAAAGCACGACTGTTGCTAAGGTGATAACTGCAGTAAGAAAGTAGCCGAAATCATCTGCATAGATTACAGTTCCCATTGTATATGCAACAGGGCTGTAAAGACCTATGAGCAGCAGTGCAATTGTTGCTGCAACCGGCGGGATGAATCCATGGAGCGGTTCGTTATATGAGGCAGAAATTCTGCGGATGAATCTGCCTGACATATCATTGCTCCATTTCGCCACCGAACCGCCCCGAATGTCACTCAACGTTCGGTTTGAGAGTTATTTAAATAATGGGTTCAAAATTTCAATTGATGGTTTCACCTACATGTCGAACACAATATAATTGGCAGACTGGCCTCAGGGGCTGCGAAGAATGTGCCTCCATAACTCCATTGACTGTCACCATGCTCAGAAATTTCCAGGATACTGTCTCCGGCCATGCCGATGGCGGCTTCAGTTTCTGTATAAGTTGCCTTTTCAGACGGCGCTGTTTCAGGAGATATGGGTAAGTGATAACTAGTTGCTTGTTCATCCAGTAGGATCGATGACCGATTATCTCATGTCTTCCGTCGAAATTCAAAATGAGGGGCGGGCACCAGACATCCTATGCAATGACGCTGTCAAACGCGGTATGGTCGATGTCATCTATTGCGGTGACAATCTGAATATAATGGGGGGCCTTCCGTCAGAATCTCTGGATCTCATATATGCCGATCCTCCATTTTTTACAAACAGACGATACAGCAAGACTGGCAGCGAATTGAAGAAGTCGGAAGTATTTGCCGACAGATGGGAAGGGGGTATTTCATCGTACCTGGACTGGCTCAACCCAAGACTTCTCGAAATGAGGAGGTTGCTCAGAAGTACGGGTTCCATTTACGTCCATCTCGACTGGCATGCTTCGCATTACGTGAAGATCCTGATGGACAGAATTTTCGGGTATGGAAACTTCAGGAATGAAATTATCTGGCATTACAAAACAGGTGGCGCGGGGAACAAAACTTTCAGCCGCAAACACGACTCGATTTTATTCTATTCACGAACGGGGAAATATAAATTTAACAGATTGAAGGAAAAGTCGTACCTGATGTACAGATACGGTTTCAGAAACATCGACTTAAAGCAGGATGCGCACGGTTACTACAACGAAGTGAAAATGCGCGATGTCTGGGATATACCGGCATTGAGAGGAAACCAGCCTGAAAAGATCGACTATCCCACCCAGAAACCGGAAGCACTGCTCCGGAGAATTATCGCAGCATCAACGGACGAAGGGGACACTGTGGCAGACTTCTTCTCTGGATCCGGAACAACTGCATTTGTCGCCAGGCAGATGAAGAGACACTGGATTGCTGCCGACGTCTCTCCTGCGGCTGTCGAAATCACAAGAAAGAGACTGTTCGGCGGGCACGCCGTCAATTCGTAATCCGGCACACTTTAAACCTTGACACAATTGGAAAAATTCATATCTGCCAAATTTTTGGTTTCGGAGACGGCGCTATGAAAGCAGGATTCAGACCTGAATGGACTCATTTTTCTCCGGACGGCATCAGGGCGGATATTCTCAGCACGGAGACAATCGGAGACACTCATTATCTGTTCTGCGGTATCGGCGAAGAACACTTCATAGTCAAGGCTGCGAGATATTATGAACCGGGAACTGAAGTAAATGTGGCTGTGGAAAAATTTAACCTGTACTAGAACGGAATACTCGTCAGAAGAGACGTGGTGCCGCACGCGACAGAACAAACCAGAAGTGGTGATTCCCGGATTCAGCAGAAACAGTCATGATGTCTGCTCGATCCTCTCTATTAATTTTTGCTTCACACTTGGCCACTCGCCTGAAATGACGCTGTACATGACAACATCCCTGACAACATTGTATGCAGTGATGTCATGTGAACGGAGTATGCCCTCCCTGACTGCGCCGATCTTTTCAATCGCTTTCTGACTCCTCACATTTCTGGTGTCTGTCTTGATCTGGACTCTGACGGCATTCAGTGTCTCAAAAGCATGCGACAGCAGCAGGTATTTGGACTCCGGATTGACATATCCGCCTCGAAACTGTCTGGCAAGAACGGTGTGCCCGATTTCCAGTGCCCTGTCATGTTCTCTGATATCGAGATAACCCGTATGACCGGCCATCTTCCCCGTACCGTTGTCTATTATGACGAATTCGAGACGCCCTGGTTCGCCGATAATACCCTGAAAATAACTTCTGAAAGCCTCGGCCGTATTGTTTTCCGGTCCGCCCTGCCTCAGAAGGGCATAGTCGCCCACTTCGATAATTCGGCTCAGCGCGTCTGAATCATCGATGTTCATGGGCCTGACAGTGAGATGCCTGCTTTTCAGCGTTACCGGTTTAACCCATTCAGCCATAGTTTTCAGCCCCTGCTCTGGGTTATCAAGGGAAACGGGTTAATTAACAGTACGGGCACCAGGATCTGGATTCTCCAGCAAATGGGCCCGAAGAGATTTGGACTCTTGACCTCCCGGTTATCAGCCGGGCGCTCCAGCCAGGCTAAGCTACGGGCCCTCGAAACTGAAAAGAGGGCTCTTATTAAAACATTACCGGGTCGAAACTCATCAATGCTTATTATATCAGTTGTTTCATTTCAACTTCATGAAGCGCATTTCGCTTCCGCGGGGCGCCGGAAGAGAGGAGACAGAAGAGAGAAGGAGAACAATCGAATCGGAGACAAACACAAAACTTTCCCACATTGCAGCCGGTTCGTTCGAACCCGAAGCGGCTTCAAAGAACTGCGAGAATTTTATAGGCGTTGCCCAGGTACCGATGGGAGTGGTTGGTCCGCTGAGAATAAGAGGGAAGAAGGCAAAAGGGGATTTTTTCATCCCTCTGGCCACGACCGAAGGAGCGCTTATCGCAACAATCGCCCGCGGCTGTTCTGTCATAACGGATTCCGGCGGCGCGTACAGCCGCGTCCTTAAGGACGAAATGACCAGGGCTCCTGTCTTTCGTGTCGAAGGTATAGAACATGGTATTCAGACATCGAAATGGATTGAGAACAACCTGCTCAGACTTGAAAGTGAAGTGAAAAAGGTCACACAACATGGTGAGCTTATGTCTGCATTGCCGTTCATTTCCGGCAGGACACTGCACGTCCGCCTATCGTTCCGAACGGGCGATGCGATGGGTATGAATATTGCAACCTTTGCATCGCAGAGGATATGTGATATCGTTGAAAGGGAAACGGGTGCAGTCACCATTTCGGTTTCAGGAAATGTCTGCACAGACAAGAAGCCCTCTGCGATCAACTATATTCTGGGCCGAGGGAAGACGGTTGTGGCCGAGGCAACGATACCTGAGAGGATTGTGAGGAGGAGGCTGCATGCCACCTCCGCGGAGATCGCCGAAACTGCATACAGGAAGAATCTGCTCGGAAGTGCCATCTCCCTGGCCTACGGGTTCAACTCCCATTTTGCCAACATGGCCGCAGCGTTATTCATAGCCACCGGACAGGACGCAGCACAGGTGGTCGAGGCCAGCATGGGCATTTCCACTGCAGAGCACATTGACGGCGGACTGTATGTTTCCATCAGACTGCCTTCCCTTGAGGTTGGCACGGTAGGAGGAGGCACTTCACTTCCGACTCAGCGGGAAGCGCTGCAGATGATCGGTTGCAGCGGAAGCGGAAAGGCTGTGAAATTTGCCGAGATAGCAGCATCAGTAATTCTGGCAGGTGAACTGTCAACGCTCGCCGCACAGGCCAGGGGGGAACTGGCATCCGCCCACATGAAACTGGCAAGATAGACCATAGCGGCCAGGGCGTTGGTTTTGCCGGGATAAGCAGTGCATTCGGCGAGAACGTAACGAGAATCATCGAAGGCTGCATAAGGTCTGCAATCGACGCAGTGAGTCCTTCATCCGTACTCCGTGAATTTCTGGCTTCTCGCAGGGGAAAGGCAGTACGCAGATTTGCGGCAGAGAATGCGGCGGAATTGTATTGCTACGGAGCTGGTAAAGCATCCGCAGGTATGCTGAGGGCACTGCCCGCATCGGATTTCGAATTTGCGGGCGGGCAGATCAACTGCCTGGAGAACGGCCGGTCCGGGCGAATATCCCTGAAGAAATGCTCCCATCCGCTTACCAGCATCTCCTCTGTAAAAAATACAGAGGCTATGATTGACGAAATAGACTCCCTGCCTGAATCGTCCGCAATAATATTTCTGCTGAGCGGAGGAGCATCCGCCATGCTTTCCGTGCCAATTGAACCAGTCGCGATCGAGGAGAAAAGGAACATAACCGAAAAACTGCTCATGTCGGCTGCCAGCATCGGAGAGCTCAATTGCGTGAGAAGGCACATTTCGGATGTAAAGGGAGGGAAGCTGGCAAAGCACTGCTTTCCGAGGAAAGTCCAGTCCCTTCTCATTTCCGACGTCACAGGGAATCGTCTCGAGGACATAGGATCGGGGCCAATGTGCGGTGATCCCACAACTGTTAGCGATGCGCTGGCAATCATGAGAAAATACGATGTCACGAAGATGTTTTCCAGTGAAAGGATAGATGAACTGGCGTCCGGAAAATGGGAAACGGTCAGAAAGGGGGACAGGATGCTTTCGTCGGCCCGCAACACCATCATAGCAGACAATTCGACTGCCGTTTCCGGAATTGTGTCGTTTGCAAGGAGGAATGGCTTGCCTGCAGCCGTCGACAGCAGGCGCATCACTTCACGGACTGAAGCCGAAGTTCCGGGTTTCATCGCAAGAGCGCGGCGTGCACTGAGGGGGGATGGTATTTTTATCTCAGGCGGTGAAGCGCTCGTCAATGTCCTGTCCAGGGGTTATGGAGGGAGATGCCAGCACTTCGCCATTGAGGCAGGAATGCTCCTGAAAAAAGGGGAATTTGTCGTGGCCCTGGCAACGGACGGTCATGACGGAAATACAACTAATGCAGGTGCCGTCACGTCTGCCATCGGCAGAAGCGAGGCTGCCTGTTTCCTGGACAGTTTTAATTCCGGTAAATTTTTCGACATTACCGGCACATCGTTCAGGATCGGCGATTCGGGGACAAACGTCTCCGATATCTACCTGTACATGAGGGTGAACAAGAGACCCTGAACGATACGGAGAATCAGGACATTCTGTTCCTTTTTTCCCTGAGGAAGTCGTTCACCGCATTGAATGACTCGTCTAGATATGCGCTGTTTATGTCAATGCCGATATAATTCCTGCTCAGGGAAGCGCAGGCGAGCGCCGTGCTTCCTGTGCCGTTGAACGGATCCATCACCATGCGTGTCTTTGAGAGCCCATGCAGCTTGATGCAGAATTCGGGAAGCATCACGGGAAACGTCGCAGGATGCGGCCTCTGCTTCCTGCTCTGTATTGTTTTGTATGGTATGTGCCATACATTTCCACGGTCCCTGAGATCTGACCGGACACTCCGCCATCGGCCTATGTTCGATTTGTCCTTGTAGGGCACACCGACTGCGAGTTTGTCAATGCTGACATCGCCATGCAGTGTAAAATGGAAAATGTACTCATGTTCGTCATTGAGATACCTGTCGCTCCTCAGAGGCTTAACATGCCCCACAGTTTCGGTAACGGTGCCTCCATTTACCTGATCCTTCTTCTGCACAGATATCGATTTTACCCAGTGGATTGTGTTCTGCAGGTGAAAATTTTCCTTAAGCCGTAGTGCAATTTCCAGAGGAAGGAACTGATCCTTCGGTATTTGGCCGAGGTTCAGAAAAAAGGAACCTCCGTCAGACAGCACCCTGCCGACAGATGTGCATATTTCGGCAATCCAGTCAATGTATTTCTCCCTTGGCAGTCTGTCCTGATATGGACCGTAGGGCTTGCCGATGTTGTACGGCGGGGATGTGACGACAACATCAACGCTTCTCTCGTCAACGATTTCCCTGAGAATTGCGCCCGCGTCTCCGTGGTAGAATGCAATTTGGCCAGGTCCGGGAAAGAGATCGCATTTCCTGTACGGAACAGTCATTTCAGTTTTCGGGGATGACTGCAATTTTCAGCCTCCTGCTTCCAATCCGGACGAAATGAACTGAGCCTTCCGCTGCATTACACATTAAACTCTCCGTCGAACCGGAGGGCCACCTTTTTAGATGCCTCTGTGGCTGCCTCCACTGCATTCATGATGCTGGTGCGCACCGATCCCTTTTCAAGTTCATATATGCCTGCAATCGTCGTTCCCGCGGGAGTTGTGACAGCGTCCCTGAGTTCTGCGGGATGCAGAGGGTGCCTGTTCAGCAGATCGGCTGTTCCTGTCAGTGTTCTGGTCACCAGCCTGAATGCGATTTCCCTCGACAGTCCTACCTTGAGTCCCGCGCTAATCATGGCATCGATGATTATTGCAATATATGCAGGTCCGCTCCCCGACAACGCCGTCACAGCGTCCATCTGCGATTCTTTAACTTCCACCGTGTCACCAAACGTACCGAGAACGGAAATTCCCGTGCGCCTTTCTTCATCCGTGACAGTCCGGCCGACGCAGAACGCTGTAATCGATTCGCCTATGGATGCGGCTATGTTCGGCATCGCCCTTATTATCTTGCTTTCAGGCAGATGCTGCTGCAGCCGATCAATGCTTATTGCAGCCATCAGCGAAATGACGAGTTTGCCGCGGACATGTTCGCCGATCTGTGAAATGAGCTTCATCGCATCGCCTGCCTTTACAGCTATCACGACAATTTCCGACCGTTTGCACGCTTCGTCATTCCTGTCTGAGATGAGTATCTTCCTGTCTTCCAGTTTCAGGGTTGAGGGATTCCTCTTCGTTACAGTCACAGAAGCAGTCAAATCCGAGGCAGAGAGGCATCTTGCCACGGCCTCCCCTATCTTTCCCGCGCCGAGAACAGCTACGTTCCACTTCATTGGAGTCAGGACAACATCGGCTGCACCAATTTGTATTTATTCCATGTTCGGAAGCCGACTCACTTTAGATTAAAATACATCTAACAGTTGTTGGTCAGTTGAATGCCAGTAATTGATTTGAAGCTCCGGGATCTGGTCAGTCTTTCAGGACTGGATAAGGATTCAGAGTGGTTCCAGTCCGCCATTCCGATGATGGGGGCAAGTTTTGAAGGCAGCGAAGCGGGAATACTCAGGTTCGAGTTTTTCCCCAACAGGCCGGATCATTATTCCGTAGAAGGAGTGGCACGCTCCCTGAAACATCTGTACGGACTGTCGAGGCCTAAGGTATTCGCCGTGAATGAGGGAAAGGTGAGAATGACCGTCGATGATTCGGTCAAAAACCTCAGGCCCGTGATGCTGTGCGGTGTGGTGAGGAACATTGTCATGGACGACGGCGCGCTGAAGTCGCTGATAGATCTACAGGAAAAACTACATCTTACAGTAGGAAGGCGGAGGAAAAAGGTATCGATAGGGATACATGACCTTGACAGGGTAACGCCGCCGTTCCTGTTCAGGGCGTACGGCGGAAAGGAAATCAGTTTCGAGCCGCTCGGAATGACTGATGTAATGACCCCCGATGAAATTGTCAGAGGACATGAAAAAGGCATTGAATACGGGCCACTCCTCGGCGGCGGTCCTTATCCCTGCATAACTGATGCGAGGGGAAAAGTGCTGTCAATGCCCCCGATCATCAACGGAACAGTTTCCGCTCTGACGGAAAAGACAAGAAATGTTCTCTTCGACGTGAATGGCGTAGATACCGCCGTATGCAGCAGGGTGCTCAATATTCTCTGCTCCGCGCTTTCGGAACGCGGCGGCATCATCGAATCCGCAGTAGTTGAAAGCGGCGGCAGCACGGAGCGCTATCCAGACATGGCCTTCGATCATATGACCGTTCCGTCTTCGCTGGTCAATTCAGTAACCGGGTTGAAGTTTTCACAGGACAGACTGGCGGACCTGCTAGAAAGGATGGGTTACACAGTGCAGAATGAAAAAAGTGCCATTGTCGCCGGCATACCTCCCTACAGGATGGATATCATGCATCCCGTCGACATAGCCGAAGATGCTGCAATTGCCTACGGCTATGAAAATTTCGGAAACACTCAGTCAAAGAGACAGACAAACGGAACCATGCTGCCGGCTACGATATTCTCGAACCTGATTTTCGAACTTATGGCCGGCTACGGCTACATGCAGACAGTTTCCTTCATGCTCAGTTCGGTCAGAATGCAGTTCGGAATGATGCGCCTGAGTGAAAAAGATGCCGTTCGTCTGATCAACCCGGTAACAGAGGACACAGAAATACTGAGGCTTTCGCTGCTTCCCGGACTCCTGAAACTGTTCGAGGCAAACAAGCACAACGAGCTCCCACAGCGCATTTACGAGATAGGCGATGTACACACACCTTCCAGGAGAAAACATCTTGCCGCACTCAGCATACATCCGAAGGCAACCTTTTCGGAGAGCAAATCGCTTGTTGATGCGCTGCTGAGGGATCTGAAGTTCGGCGGCGAGTTTATCGCTTCGACCGATGAAAGATTCATCGCCGGAAGACAGGCAGAAATTCACAGCGGCAACAAGGCGATCGGAATTTTCGGAGAATTGCATCCGGAAGTGATAACAAACTTTAATTTATTCAACCCCGTGGTGGGGTTCGAACTCGACGTAACCGAACTGATAAAGCTGAGGTAGCTAAGCCCGGTTCAAGGCGCCGGCCTTGAGTACCAGTCGAGTAAGCCGGTGTCGCTCTGCGACTCGGGAGTTCAAATCTCCCCCTCAGCGCTTCCGCCGGTAACTGTATGCATTGCGGCGGAACATCAGCCGGCAACAGGCATGTATATGCAGAATGTGCTGCAGTATCATCGAATTTTACCATTTCGCCGCATGATGTGCAGGGATGGCATACAATTCACGGTTAATCCTCGGCAGGAGAGCGGCGATGACAGCATCCTCGGTGATATGACTCCTGCTCAGAACGCCGCGCGAAAGATAACCTATGGCGCCGTTTTTCCTGCCTATATCTGTTATGCCGGAAAGCTCCGACATGACGGTTCCGGCCGAGCCTTTGCCGGATGTCAGCATACCTGTCACGGATGCCGGATACTGGAAACCGATCCCCTGACCGCAGGTTTTTCCTCCGGCTTTGTCAATAATTACGCAGAACTGGACATCAAGGAAAACACCCTTAATTCCGCTTTCCATAAGACCGGCCTCAATGCCGACGCCGATGTCGTTTCCCTTCAGTGACTGCGTCGCTCTGTTCAGTGCACCCCTTACTGTATCTCTTCTGTCCAGCGGCTGGTCAGGAACGCGCGATTCCGTTGCAACGGGCAGGAAAACAGGATTGGAGAAATCCCTTCCATAACGCCGGAACGCCCTTTCAATCCCTTCTATCTTCGACGGATTCGAGGACCCTATGCCTATGCGCAACTCAGACAGAACATTGCCATGCCTGTCGCACTCGCCGTTCAGTATGCGAGTTGAGCTCAACGGAAGTCCGTCAGCCGCCCGGATAACGGGTACTTCGATAATACGCAGAGGTTTCATGCTCTTCTTCACCCTTATCCTGTTGATTTCCGCCGCCCTGAACGAGTTGTCTTCTGTTACTGCTATGGCGTCTATGGCGCTTATCTCGATCGAGGGGCCGTACGGATCATCGATCCTGTAAATGCCGAATTCACTGCCAAATTTCGAGCAGAAGTTTCTTAGCGAGCTGTATCTGTGATCATACGGCCTCACGAATTTCCTCCTTCCTGAAGCCATCAAGTCTGATGTCAGGCCGATAATCACACTGTCTGCGCTTTCAAACGCGGTCCTCAGCAGCATCCTGTGACCGTCATGCAGGACGTTGAATGTTCCACCGAGACATATTGTTTTTCCGGTCATAACCTGCTCACGTAGGTCAGGGCAAGTAGAAGAATTATCATGATCAGGACGTAATAGAGATAGAGCTGCCTCTTCCTCTTCCGCAGCATATTCCTGTAGTCGTCGCGGCACCCGTTCGAGCAGAATGTTTCGTCCATTGAAACGGGCTTTCCGCACTGCTTGCAGTGCTTGTGTGGGGGAATCCGCTCCGTCACCTACGATGTCACCATAGTCCGTCCTACCGGCGATTTGGTTAATCAATCTTTTGAACAGCGGATTGTAATAATATTTCTATCCGTTTACATTCACTCAGGCTATGAAGCACATTAATGCCGAAAAAGTCGTCGACATGGATATTGACAGATGTTCAACCTTCCACGATCTGACGGAGCAGATGTACAGATCCGGCGGATTCACTGCCAGGAAGGTAGGGGAGGCGGTGAGGATTGTCCGGAAGATGATTTCATCGCATGCATATATTTTCCTCTCCTTTCCAGCCGACATAGTGTCTACCGGTACACGCGGTGTTCTTCTCAAGCTGATCAGGGACAAAACCGTTTCGGCTGTTATTACCACCTGCGGCACCCTTGATCACGACCTTGCAAGGATTTGGAAAGACTATTACCATGGCAGTTTCGAGATGGACGACGTGGAGCTTAAAAAGAAGGGCATCCACCGTCTCGGAAACATACTCATCCCCGAAGGATCATACGGCCCAATAATAGAAGAGAAAATGCAGAAATTCCTTGAGGAAATCTATTCAGAAGGCATCAGAAAACCTTCGACCGCCGAGCTGCTGGACAGGCTGGGCGAATTTGCAGGCAGCAGGCAGAGCCTGCTTTACTGGTCAAGCAAAAACAGTATACCTGTGTTCGTGCCCGGGATAACAGACGGCGCGGTAGGTTCGCAACTCTGGATGTTCTGGCAGAAACACAGAGACTTCAATGTGGATCTGCTGAAGGATGAGCACATGCTATCCGATATTGTATTTTCTGCAAAGAAAACAGGTGCCATCATGATAGGCGGAGGAATATCGAAGCACCATACAATCTGGTGGAATCAGTTCAGGGGCGGTCTGGATTACGCTGTTTATCTCACTACCGCGAACGAATTTGACGGCAGCCTGTCAGGCGCACAGACCAGGGAGGCGATTTCCTGGGGAAAACTCAGGACTGATGCAAGGCATGTGACTGTCGAAGGCGATGCAACCATAACACTGCCGCTGATCGTTGCGGCGGCGCTTCACGGCAGGTGATTCTCCACTGACATGACTGCCAGACAGTGGCGCAGAGTTTGTTCCAAAGACGTTATCCGGAGTAGAACTGTCACGGTAACAAAACATGACGGCACAAATGCAGAGCCGGCAGATGCGTAATGTCCCTGCGACCGCAGTCCTTTTGCCTGCCTGCCGATTCATGATGAAACAGAGATTGTGCGCACATTCAGACAGTTGCAACAGACACACGATACGGCATACGCCGCATTTCCGGCGCTGGAAAGGATGAATTACTGCACCGTGCCGCTGGTCAGCGCGGACAGAAATGATTACCTAAAAAGGTCGCGAAAGCCCGAGAATTCATTCATGGGATGAAGCGCCCCTATGGCGGACATAAAGGGTTAGGCAATGAGTGCCGCAGATACATCAGCTTCTGAAACATGACCGACCTTCCATTCTTGCAGGAGCAGTGTCAGCCGTGCTGTGCCGCCTGCGCCTGCCTCGCGGCCTGCGCCTCATCCCACAGTTTATCCGTATAGACAGTGACGGGCACATTGCCCGAGTGCAGCATCCGCCTGCCCTTTTCCAGCAGTTCCGCCCGTTTCCTGTGAGTCATGGCAACAGTTTTCGGAAGGAGTGCCCTCTCCCTTCCGAACACGGAGGCAATGTCCTCATTGCCGAATACTGCCGCGATGTATTTCCTGTTCGATATGTTTTGAAAGAGCAGCAGGCGCTCCCCGTTCAGCGTGAGCTGGTGGCCCGTTGCCATGTCGCCGCACCTGCGCCTGACATTGCGCCTCACCCTCCTGAACAGCTGTTCCAGCGAGTTGTTCGTGTGGGCAATGCCGTCGAGTTCCCTCACGAAGAGATGGCTCTTCCATTTACTGTACTGTTCGACTATGTGCTTTGCAGCCTCCAGCATGTATGGAGGTATGTTTGTCTTCATGTACACATCCAGTGTGCCGATGACAGTTTCGCAGTCCTCCTCCATCTCCCCATTGGTGCGTTTCGGCTCGTCTGAAAGCGGCGTGCCCCCGTGCTTCGGGTACATGGCAATCCTCAGTTTGCAGAATACGCCGTTTATGCCTGTGAGTTCTTTGGTGAGTCTCGTCGCGAGCGCGTCTGCGGCAAGCAGTTCCAGCGCCGCTATCGCCTGTGCAATCGGCGCGTCGTTCGTGACTGCGTCCATCTCCCTGAGCGACGGAAGCGCCGACAGGCAGTCCGTCACGAATTCGAGGTGCCTGAGGGAGAACGGGAAGCCGCGGCCGCTGCTTTCACCGGTATAGACCAGTTCCTCCAGCGTGTGCCTCACGACCATTCTCGCGAGACCGGCGCCGTCCGAACAGTAGTCCTCGCCCACCTCACGCAGCAGTTTTGTGTCGTATGCAGGCAGCGACTGCAGCACACGTTTCAGTGCACTCTTTGTTCCGAGACGCCCGAGCGTCTTGCCGAGCAGCGTGTGCCTGTATTCCATGATGTCCCTGCCTAGATCCCTGAGGAAATGGAATTTGCACAGTCCGATGGGTGTGCCCGGAAACACCTTCTCCA